>JACQFU010000440.1 GCA_016199905.1 Candidatus Wallbacteria bacterium | reverse complement strand
AGTGCGAAGGGTCCACGCAGATGGGAAGCCGCGTCAGGCGCTTGAGCACCGGCACGTGAGCGAAGTCGACGAAGTTGCGATGCGGATCGCCCAGGTGGGTCTTCACTCCCCGCAGGCAGATGGCGATCCGGCGGTTCCCATTGACCGCCACGTACTCGCAGGCGTTGAGCGATTCCTCCAGCGTGATGCCCATCCCCCGCTTCACCAGCACGGGGAACCGCTGCTGCTGGCCCACGGCCCGGAGCAGCTCGAAATTCTGCGCGTTGCGGGTCCCGATCTGCAGCATCACTCCGGTGGCGTTGCCGCTCGCTTCCAGGGCGGCGCGGATCTCGTCCAGGTGCGACTCGTGGAGGACCTCCATCGCGATCATCCGGATGCCGTGGAGGCCTGCCAGCTCGAAGACGTAGGGCAGGCAGCTTGCGCCTCGGCCCTGGAAGTCGTAGGGACTGGTGCGCGGCTTGTATGCACCCATCCGAGCAGTCGTGAGTCCCGCCGCGGCCAGCGCCCGGAACGTCTGTTCGACGTGCTCGCGCTCGTCCACGGCGCACAGGCCGGCCACGACGTTGAAGGTGCCCTGCTCGAAACTGACGCCGTTGTACTCGCACGCCAGGGCCTCCAGCTGGCCCTTGTGGCGGCCGATGAGACGATACTTCTCGCTCACCCTAACGACTCGTTCGACCCCGGGGAGCTCGCCCATCTCCTCGAGCGGGATCGCGTGGGTCTCGCCGATCAAGTAGATCTCCGTCAGCGAACGGGTCGAGCCCTGGACCACGTGCACCTGCGGCGACACGCCGGGATACTGCTTCACCCGCTCCAGCAGCCGCTGGACCTCAACGCCGCCAGGCGCCGCGTCGGGGCTGAAGATGACAATCATGCCGCGCAGTTTATCACGACATGCAGCACAGGCCGGGGCCCCGTTCCGGCAAGAGTAGAACTACCTCACGCCGGGTTGTAGGCTGTGTTCGCACACTCGAGCCCGGGCCGAGGGCCGTGTGAATTCACTCCCTTCATGTTCACGATCTGGCTCTGGCTGTTGCGCGTCACGGTGATCGCCGTCCTTGCAGGCGTCTATCTGACCACCACGGGAAAAGCCTCGGTGCCGGCCGGATTGCCGATGCCCGGACTGGCGGGCCAGATCGGCTCACTGGGGACGCTGCTCGCCCTCTGGCTTGTTTCGGAGGTGCTCGGCGCGGGGGGCTCTCCACCCGACGATCTGGAGGGGCGGCTGGAGGCTGCCCACGCGGGGCGGCCCTACGTTCCGCAGCTCCGGGTGGAGCCGCCCGAGCGCGCCGAAGCCACGGCCCCCGCCGTCAAGAAGGAGCCGATTCCCGATCGCATCCAGTTCACCGACCAGGTCCTGAAGCTCTCGGCCACCGGGCAGCACGCGGCGCTGGCCAAGGAGCTGCCGAAGCCGGCGGTGCTGGACCTCTTGCTGGAAGCCTCGCCGCCCCCGGAACGCCTGAAGCTGCTGGTGGCCGTGGCGCGAGCGCTGGAGGCCGCAGGCGACCTCGACGGCGCGTTTCAGCGCGCCCGCCAAGCCCGGGACTTGAACCGCAACGCCACATCGGCGCGAGAGGTCCTGGTCCGCGTCTCGGTCGCCCGGCCGGGCTCCCCGCGCCTCGATGAGATCTATCCGCTCGTCAAGGAACTGAAGGCCGAGTGGCGAGAAGAGCTTGCGCCGGTGGTGCTGAAGGCGCTCGAGTTGGGGCTCACGCGCCCGACGATCTCGGCGCGGCTGGTAGACGAGGTCTGGAGGCTGCTGGAGACCTTCCGCCGGTTCGACGACGTGGCCGAACCGTTCGCCGAGGCCGTCGAGGCCCACGTGAAGAGACATCCGGAGCGAGCGGACCTCTTGACTCTCGTGGCTCGCCTGCGAGGGGGACAGGGGCAGACGAAGAAAGCCCTGGCGGCCGCCGGCGCTGCCTTGGCCCTCACGTCGGAGTGCCCTGCCGTCTACCGGTTCCTCATCGAGCACCACACGACCGCCGGAACGCTCTCGGAGCTGGCCGGCGAGCTGATGCGCAAGAAGGCCGCCGGCACCGTCTCGAGCGCGCTCGACGCGGCGCTGGGGCAGATCGACGGCGCGCTGGAGCTGCAGGCGGCGGCGGCCGGGAGGGCCGGCCGCAAGCTGGCGCCGCTCGATCTGGGAATGGCGCTGCGCGCCGGAAAGGACTACCCCTCCGCCATCACGGCGCTGCAAGAGGCGCTCCGGTCGGCCACGGTCGACAGCGCCCCGTTCGTCCGGTTCTTGCTCGCCACGGCGTTCCTGCGCTCCGGTCACCCCGACCCGGCGGTGGAGCACGTCGACCACCTCGATCCGGAGGACCTGCTGCTCGAGCAACGCTACGAGCTGGCGGCCGACCTGGAGGCCGCGGGCCGCCTGGGCGAGGCCCGCCGGCTGTACGCCTCCGTGGCCGCCGGCGATCGGATGTTCGGCGACGTGGAGCTCTGCCTGGCCCGGCTCGACCAGGCCGCGGCCACGGCCGATCCGAAGCAGCGCTTCGAGGAGAGCCTGGCGGCGGCGCTCTCCGTCCGGTACAAGTCGCCCCGCCTGGCCGGCCAGGGCGGAATGGGCCTGGTCTACCGGGCAAGCGACGCCAACACCGGGGCCGCCGTCGCCATCAAGGTGCTCAACCCCATGATCGCCGGCGAAGCCGAGCACCGGCGCCGTTTCTTGCGAGAGGCAAACACCTTGGCGGAGCTTTCGCATCCGGGAGTGGTCCGCATCCTGGACGTCTCGGAGAAGCCCGTTCCCTACTACGCGATGGAGTTCCTGGAGGGCTCCACCCTGGCGGAGCGGCTCCACAAGGAGGGGCGGATCGATACCGATGATGCCGTTCGGATCGCGGCCCGGATGGCCGACGCCCTCGGCTATTGCCACGGCAAGGGACTGATCCATCGGGACGTGAAGCCGGCCAACGTCTTTCTGGAAGCTCGCGGGCGCATCGTCCTCATCGATTTCGGGCTGGTCCACGCCGACAAATCGACGGCCCTGACGCGCACCGGAGCCCTGATGGGGACGCCGGCCTACATGGCCCCCGAGCAGGTCTGCGGCGAGCCGATCAGCTTCGCGACCGACATCTACGCCCTGGGAGTCACCCTCTACGAGATGGTGACCGGAGCGTTGCCCTTCGAGGGCGAGGACCTGATCGGGCAGGTGCTCTCGAAGCCGCCCCCGCCCCCGCACGAACGTCAGCCCGGCATCCTCGAGTCCGTCGAGCGCACGATCTTGCGGTGCCTCCAGAAGGACCCCGCTGCGCGTTTCGCGAGCTGTTCGGAACTTCGCGACGTGCTGGGCTGAGGGGCTAAGGCGCCACCAGGTGCCACTCGGCTTCGTAGTACTGAACCAGGATCTGGTTGTTCAGCCGGTTCACCTCGACGGGGACGGGGGCCATGTCGACCGGGAACTCGAAGAGAGCCGGAAGAGCTTTCGTGTCCAAATATTTCAAGCCCGGCGGCAGCGACTGCGGAGGACGATACGGGTTGGAGGAGGCAAGCACGTAACCCCACTCGCCGAAGGAAGGGACGTAGACGTGGTAGGGCGTGACGTCCAGGCCGGCCGACTTCATGGTCTGGGCGATGCACCAGAATGACTTGCGGGCAAAGAGCGGCGAGGTGCTCTGCACGACGGCCAGGCCGTTGGCGCCCAGCACGTGCTTGAGCCGGCGATAGAACACGTTGGTGTAGAGCTTCCCCAGCGAGTAGTTGTTCGGGTCGGGAAGATCGACGATCGCGAAATCGAAGGACTCCGTGGTGTTCTCGAGCCACTTGAAGGCGTCCTCGTTCACGACCGTCACCTTGGGCGAATTGAGCGAGCCGCCGTTCAGTTTCAGGAACAGCTCGTGGTTTCTCGCCAGCCGGATCATCTCCGGATCGAGATCGACCAACTTGACGCTCTCGACGCTCGGGTAGCGCAGCACCTCGCGCACGGCCAAGCCGTCGCCTCCGCCCAGCACCAGCACGCGACGCGGCGTCGCAATCGACGCCAGGCCGGGGTGCACCAGGGCCTCGTGGTAGCGGTACTCGTCGCGGGAGGCGAACTGGAGGTGGTTGTTCAGGTAGAGCCGGACGTCGTCCTTCCAGCGGGTCACCACGATCCGCTGGTAGGGCGACGATCGGGCCAGGATGATCTCGTCGCTGAACATCGTCCCCTCTGCGTACTCGGTGATGCGGTCCGCGGCCACGACCCCGCCGACGAGCAGGCAGACCGCGACCGCGCACTGGCCTCGAAGCAGGGCGGTGGCTCCGAGGCTGGGAGCGAAGATATAGGTGGACCAGAGCGCCACGGCGGCGTTGAGCAGGCCGAAGAGAAGGGCAGAGCGCACCAGTCCGACCTTGGGCACCAGCACCAACGGAAAGGCCAGCGACGCGGCCAGCGCGCCGATGTAGTCGAGCGTCAGCACCTGGGCGACCAGGTCGCGGAACTCGAGCCGGTCCCGCAAGATCCGCAACAAGAGAGGGATCTCGAGCCCTACCAGCGTGCCCACCAGCACCACGGAGACATAGAGCATCGGCCTGAAGGCCATCCCGCTCGAAAAAGCGACGAACAGGACCGCCGCAGAGAACCCTCCCACCAGTCCCACCATCAGCTCGATCTGCACGAAGCGGGCAACCAGGCCGCGCACCAGGTACTTCGAGAGCCAGCTCCCGATGCCCATCGCGAAGAGGTAGGTGCCGATGACCGTGGAGAACTGTGTGACGCTGTCGCCGAGCAGATAGCTGGCGAGGGTCCCCGCGATCAGCTCGTAGACGAGCCCGCAGGAAGCGATGACGAAGACGCTGGCGAGCAGGGCGTAGTTCATGGGTGGAAGCTGTCAGGGACACCTGGCAGCCGGCACCTACCCGTGAATCGCAGCGGCGATGATGATCGACAATCCCAGCGTGAACCCGCCGACCATGATGGACAACGCGATGTTCTTGTCCTCGACGATCTCCTTCCACAGGTCGTAGGGCGTCCACCAGTCGATGATGACGAATCCGGCGACCAGGATCACGAGGCCGAGCACGGCATAGATGAGCGCGCTCAGGGCGTGGGGAATGAACTGGGGATCGAGCATCTCACTTGCCTCCGATGTAGTGGTAATGGGCCGCGTAGTGCTGGCGATAGCTGCCCGGGTTGTCCCTCACCGTCCTGGGGACCTCCTTCACCTCGTCGACGTCCGTGAAGGTCCAGCCCCTGAGCTGCGCCGTCAGGTAGAGCATCATCACGGCAACGGCGAAGGCAAGGTAGAAACGGTCTTTAGTCATCGTCGTCGCCTCCACCGAACTTCACCAGCGGCTCCATCGGATGATCCGACTCCAACCATCTCTGGTACTCGAAGCTGCGCCGCCGGTACCAGAGCCAGAACCCGGGAATGCAAAGGACGATCAGCGCCAGGAACAGGTGCCGGTGCATCGTGACGTCCCGCTCGATCGACACGTCCCAGGCAACGCTCACGTTCGCGGGCTCCGGCTCCATCAACAGGTAGTAGCGGCCCGGCGGCACGCTCGGCAGGAAGCACTCGTCGTTCCGATCCCCCTCCGACCAGTACCCGTCGCTGTCGTGCCCGTCGTAGAAGCTCACCTCGCGCCCGAAGTCGAGCGCCACGTTGGTCTCCTCGTTGATGAGCGCCATGTTGAAATAGGCCCAGCTGTTCTGCAGGTTCGTGCCGATCCTCACCGACACGTCGCAGGTGCGGCCCTTCAGCTCGAACACGTCCGTGAGTTTCGTCTTTTCCACGTCGCCGGGGCTCACCGTGAAGTGCTGGCTGTGCGCCGTCGTGCCCGCGTTCACGATGAGCATGAAAAACACGTGCAGGCAGAAGACCGCCGCGCAGGCCAGCGGCCACAACTGCTTGCGCTCCTGGTACCTCTCCTCGTAGGCCCAGGGCTGGGTCGGCGCCACGCCGGTCGTCTCGCGGGGGTGCCCCGGAAGCTTGAACGCCTCCCACACCGATTCCGGGGACAGGTACTCGCCCAGCGACCACGTCAGCTCGCTCGACAGGTACTCGCGAGACAAGATCAGAGGCGGGCAGACGAAGTCGGTCACCTTCGCCGTCTCCCCGACCCTCACCTCCCAGTTGAACTCGCCGACCACCAGAACGGTCGAAGCCGAAGCCGTCTGGAAGTGGCGGAAGGTCTTGCCGAGGTACTCGCAGCACTCGCCGGAGGAATCGGCCTTCACCTTCGGCTGTTCCTTCGTGGTCCTGATGTAGTTCCAGTGGCCGTTGTACTCGGCCAGGAACCGGAACCCCTTGTACGGGTTCCAGAGCAGGTACTCGCTCCACTCGTAGTTGACGCCCTCGACGGTGACCCGGCGGCGCTGCATGCCGATGGCCTCCATCGTCTCGCCGCGGACTTGCCCGCGCCGTCCCAGCGGGATCAGCGGCTGGTAACGCACCTGCCTATCGAACTTCTGGAGGATCGCCAGCTCGGGGTCGCGGGCGTCGAGCACCGAGCCGCAGTAGCTGCAGGCAACTCGCTCCGTCACGTCGGGCGCCCGCAGCTCGATCGGCGCCGCGCACGACGTGCACCGGAGCGCCTTCACCTGCGGGGCCTCCGCCGACGGGGCCGGGGGCTTCACTTCACCAGCCCTCGATCTCCTTGAGATCCGTCAACTTCAGCTCGTCGAAGTCCGCGTATTCCCCCGTGAACACCAGCGGCGGCTCTTCGCTGAAGTCGATGGTGGCGAACCGCGAACCGGGCCCCACCAGATCGGCCACCGGGGCCTCGTAGCCGCCGCGCACCTCGAACGGCAACTCGCCCTGTCCGCTGATGCAGCGCGCCCGCTGCAGGTCCCGCACTTCCATCTCCACGCCGTCGATTGATAGCGTCGCCCCGGGCGAAAGGTTCTCGAAGGCAGGCAACCGCAGCGCCTGCTTCGCGAGCCACGACACGGCATAGTCGCCCTGCGCTTCGCCGAGCCAACCGCTGGAACCGTCGGCGAAGCTCAGGAACCACTCGTTCCAGAACCCCTGCGGATACTCCAGCTGGATGCGGCCCACGACCTCGAAACCCTTCTTGCGGAACACGCCCCTGGTGCCGAGTTGCACCGGCGAGCCGTCGCTTTTCAACTGGGCGACTTTGCCGACAGCCTCCAGATCGACGTCGTGGCGCACGGCCATCGTCCCGCAGTGATCGCAGACGATCCAGAGCGAGGCCGCGTTACGAAACTCCAGTTCGGCCCCACACGACGGACAGCTCGCCTTGCGCATCGGTACGCCCTCCCGCGCAGCCGAGTATACCAGCAGCCGGTTGCGAGTAGGGGCGAAATCGAGGGCGCGCGGCCGGGCGCTATTCGCCGCTCCACTGTTCCAGTTCGCGCTCCCCGTTCCAGCGCGCCGCGTCCAGGTCGGTCAGGTAATCTGCCAGCCGCCTGGCCGCCTTCTCGCCGCTGGCCACGCAGTCGCCTATGCCCACGCCGCGATAGCCGTTGCCGGCCAGCGCCAGTCCGGGCAGCGCCGCCTCGCGGGCCTCGATGCGCGCCACTCGCGCCAGATGGCCCACGCAGTACTGCGCCATCGCCGACTCGTAGCGGCTCACCACGGCCAGCTCCGGACGTCCCTGCGCCCCAACGTAGATCGACAGGTCGCGCAGCACGGCGTCGATCAGCTCGCCGTTCGTCATCGCGAGCGCTTCCGGATGCGTCGCCCCCCCCACGAACGCCCGCAACAGCACCTTGCCTCGCGGCGCCCGGCCCGCGAACTTCACGCTGGAAAACGAGGAAGCCACGATCGAACGGCGCTCCACCGATGGCACCACGAACCCCATTCCGTCCAGCGGATGACGCACCTGCGAACGGTCGAATCCCAGGTTCACCGTGGCGACCGAGGCATACGGTATGCCCGCCAGGTCCTCCGCCAACGCCGGGTCGGCCTCGCCTACCAGCGCGCGCGTCGCGCCGGCCTGAAGCGCAACGCAGACTGCGTCGGCCTGGATCGTCTCCCCACCCGCTACCTGAACGCGCCAGTGGTTGCCTTCCCGGTGCAAAGCGTCGACCCGGCGTCCGTTGCAGATGCAGCCCTCCGGCAGGCGCGCCACCAGGGCATCCACCAGGCCCGCCAGGCCGCCCGCAAGAGTGAGGAACAGGTCGTAACGCGCGCCGCTTGCCCGGCCTCCGGCCCTTGGCGCGGCCCCTTGCGACTGTCTGGCCTTCCACATCGCCAGAAGGATGCTGCCGTATTTCTTCTCCATTTCCAGAAACTGCGGCATCGTCGCCGCCAGAGACAGTCGCCGGGGATCGGCCGTATAGATCCCACCGATCATCGGTTGAGCCGCCTGGTCCAGGGCCTCCTGCCCCAACCGCCGGACCACGAACTCGGCCAGCGTCTCCTCCTCGCCTCCCCGCCGGGCCGGGATCAGCAAATCCAGTCCCATCCGCAGTTTCCCCGCCCAGGAGAAGAGTCGCGTGGTCACGAACGGCCAGAACCTCGACGGCGCCAGCAGATGAAACCCCTCGGGCACCTGGTGCAGCCGCCCGTCGCGGGCGATGTAGCTGCGGCGATGCTCCCGGTTGGTGCCGACCAGCTCGCGCCCCAGCCCCAGCTCGTGGCAGAGCGCCACCGCCGCCGGCTTGGTCGACAGGAAGCAGTCGGGCCCTTGCTCCATCACGTAACCGTCTTGCGACAGCGTGCCCAGAACGCCGCCCGGGCGGGGGCTGGCATCGAGCACCGTCAGCTCCAGCACGAGGTGCCGGCGGCGGGCCTCCGTGACCAGCCGGTGGGCCGCGCTCAGGCCGCTCACACCGCTGCCGACGACGACGACGCGCAGCGTACGCCGCCCTTCTCGCGGACTCATCCGCGGGAGGGGCGGGCCGACTGCTCGTGGACGTACTCGACCAACGCGATCACGTTGTCGACGGTAGTCGGCGGCAGCACGCCGTGGCCGAGGTTGAAGATGTGGCCGGGCCTGCCGCCCGCCTGGTCGAGCACGCGCCGCGCCCGCCGCAGTACGAACTCGCGTTCGGCAAGCAGGCAGACCGGGTCGAGGTTCCCCTGCACGGCCACGCCGTCCAGCCTCCGCCAGGCTTCGTCCAGCTCGACGTGGAAGTCCAGTCCGATGACGTCGCCGCCGGCCTCGCGCATGACCTCCAGCAACATCCCGGTCCCCACGCCGAAGTGGAGCACCGGGACGCCCGGTTTCAGCTGGCGGATGATTTGACTCGTGTATGGGAATACGTACTCCCGGTAGTCGGAGGGCGACAGGCACCCGACCCAGCTGTCGAAGAGCTGGACGGCCTGCGCCCCCGCCGCGATCTGACCGTTGAGGTACTCGGCCACGGCGCGCGAGAGCTTGCCCATCAGGTCGCCCCAAGCTCCGGGGTGGCGGTACATGAACGCCTTCGTGAGGTCGAAGTTGCGGCTCGAGCCGCCCTCGATGGCGTAGGCCGCCAACGTGAACGGCGCGCCGGAGAAGCCGATGAGAGGCAAGTGGCCCGGCAGCTCCCGGCGGGTCAGCCGGATGGCGTCGAAGACGAAGCCGAGCGACTCGGCCGCCACGACCTCACGCAGCGGCTGCACGTCGGCAGCCTCTCGGATCGGATTGTGCAAGACGGGCCCCTCGCCCTTCGTGAACTCGAGCTCCATCCCGAGCGGCTCCAGCACGACCAGGATGTCGCTGAAGATGATGGCCGCGTCGACGCCCAGACGCCTGGCGGCCGTGACGGTGACTTCGGCGGCCAGCTCGGGCGTCTTGCAGAGCTCCAGGAAAGACACCTTGGCCCGCACTTCGCGATACTCCGCCATGTAGCGCCCCGCCTGGCGAAGCAGCCAGACCGGCGTGTGCGGGGCCGGCAGTCGCCGGCAGGCCTTCATGAAAGGCGACTGGTTCAGTCTTTCCAGTTCTTCGGGCTTCATTTCAGTCCGCAGAGGATAGGTCGGAAGCGCGGCGCGAGTCAACCCGGTTTGCGAACCCGTATCCCATCGACTTCTGGCATGCCAAGCCGCGGGTGTGCTAAACCCTCAAAGCTGCGTCATCGCGCCGACGCCCGCTGCCTTTGCCACGGAACCGATCGACCTTACGAGAGGGCCCCCCAAACCGATGAGCTCGCTAGAAGCCCTTTCGCCCCACCCCACTTTTCCGCAGGGTTTCCGGCCGCGCCGCGGCCTCAACTGGATGTGCGTCGGCCTCACGTACGCCAGCTTCTATCTTTGCAGGTACAACCTGCGAATGACGAAGACGCAGATTTGCCAGGAGTACCACTTCAGCAACTCCGACTTCGGCCTCATCCTGACGGGGTTCTTCTGGACCTACGCCATCGGCCAGCTCTGCAACGGCCTCTTCACCGACAAGCTGGGCGGCAAGAAGGCCATGCTGATCGGCGCCACGGGCACCGTCATCCTCAACATCGTCTTCGGTCTCACCAGCATGAACAGCCAAAGCGTCGTGCTGCCGCTGCTCTATATGTTCGTGCTGGTGCGGATGGTGGACGGCTGGGCCCAATCCTTCGGGGCGCCCGGCATGATCAAGATCAACTCGGCCTGGTTCAACAAGAACGAGCGCGGGCGCTTCGCCGGCATCTTCGGGTTCATGATCCAGTTGGGACAGATCGGCATCGGCTGGCTCGCGCCGGCGTTGCTCTCGGGCTTCACGATCGCGTTCCTGACCGTGCCGCCTTTGCACTGGAAGTGGGTGTTCTTCGTCCCGGCGGCGCTCTGCTCCGTGGCCGCGTCGCTGGTCGCCCTCTTCGTCAAGAACTCTCCCGAGGAGTGCGGCTACGAAGGCGTCATCCACGACGAAGTGGCCGCCGCGGAGGGCTCCGCTTCCGAGGAGGCGCCGCCCATCAGCGTCGTGCTGAAGAAAATCCTCGGCAACCGAATGGTCTGGCTCGTGGCCGCCGCCTACTTCTGCACCGGGGCCGTGCGTCAGGGCATCGATCAGTGGTTCCCGGCCTACCTGGAGGAAGTGCATCACGTCTCGAAGTCCTCCGCCACTTTCGCGCTCATCCTCACGGCGTTGCCCACAGTCGCGGTCATCGGCTCGTTCCTCTCGGGCTACATCTCGGACGTATTCTTCGGCGGCCGGCGAGCGCCCGTGGCGGCAATCCTCTACTTCGGGCAGACGGTGGTCATGCTGGCCGCGGCCCAGTTCAGCGGCCTCTACACGATGTGCTTTTTCCTCGTGCTCATCTCGTTCGCCGTCAACTCGACGCACTCCATCCTGGGCACGGCCGCCGCGATGGACATCGGAGGCCGGAAGATGGCCGGCTTCGCATCGGGAGTCATCGACTCCTTTCAGTACTTTGGAGGCGGCCTGGCCGGCTTCTTCCTGGGATGGCTGCTCGACAAGTTCGGCTGGCACGCGTGGCTCTACAGCCTCGCAGGCTTCGGCGTGATCGGCGGCGGCCTGATGCTGCTCGCCATGAAGCTGCAATCGGCCGGGGCGCCCGCGAAAGCCGCGGGACACTGATCCGGCGTTGAGCTGCGGCGGGGCGCTACTCGCTCTTGGCGTCCTTCTCGACCTGCTGCGCCTTCCACGCCCGGAGGTCCCTCTCGGCGTACTTCTCCACGACCCGCTCGAACGCCCGGGACAGGTCCAGCTTGTGGATGTTCGCGAACGCTGCCAGCGTGAAGAGCAGGTCGCCGACCTCTTCTTCGATGTCGGTGTGCGTCTTGCGCGGACGCAGGCCGTGGTTGCGTTGAAGGTCGCTGGCAATCTCTCCCAGCTCCTCCGTCATGCGGGCCAGCATCTCGAACGGCCCCCAGTAGCCGCCGAAGCTGGTCACGGCCTCGTCCACCTTCCTCTGCATCTCT
>JACQFU010000425.1 GCA_016199905.1 Candidatus Wallbacteria bacterium | reverse complement strand
GGTTGCGCCACTTGCCGGTGATGGCGACGCCCTTGCAGAAGGCGCAGCGGTTGACGCATCCGCGGCTCCACTCGAGGATCAGTTTCTTGGAGGGGTACCGCGAAAGGTCGAAGTCCTTGTAATCGGGGAAGGGGACGCTGTCGAGGGGGCTGATGGGCGAGCGGAAGGTCTCCCTGGGATGTACTCCATCCGGGTAGGTAACCACTCCGGGTACATCCGAGATCGGCCGGCCGGCCTTGACCGCATCGAGGATGTCGATCAGCACCGCCTCGCCCTCGCCGATGACGTAGCCGTCGACCAGATCGCCCACTTGGTCGACGAAGATCTGGCGGTAGTCGGGGGTGTAGACCGCGGGTCCGCCGAGGATGATGTGCTTGGAGGCATCGCGGACTTTGATCCGGCGGATCAACTCGATGGTCATCCGCTCTTTCGGGTCCACGACGGAGAGTCCGACGACCGGGGCGGCGGAACCGGCGATCTGGTCGGCCCATTTTTCGAGCTTGTCCAGATAGTAGCCCTTCAGGATCGGAAAGGTGTCGCCGCTCGACCAGTAGTTCTTGTTCTCCACGTGCCACATCAGCTTCATGTCCTCGGGGGAATCGAGGTAGAGCTGGGTATTGTAGTCGTGGACTTCGCAACGGTAGCCCCGGGCGCGCAGATAGCTGGAGAGGTAGGCAAGCGCCACCGGCGGATCGGTGTACCCCCAGGGGGGACAAGTCGCCAGGACGCAATCCGAGGGACGGCCCGAACGCTCGTTCAACCGTTTTCGGACCACGGCCTCCTGCTCCAGCAGCGGACCCGACATCCCGAACACCCGTTCGCGCGAGGGAAGCTTGATCTTCTTGTCTTCCAGGAACAGGTACAGCTCCTTGAGCCGCTTCCTGCGGAACTCGCGGTTCAGGAAGTTGTTGTCGTGCCAGTCCCGCGCCAAGTCCTTCCCCATCCGGCTGATGCCGTACTGATCCATCGACGCCTCGAACTCGCTGCCAGGCAGGAGCAGCAGATCCGACAGCGTCTCGATCTCGTCGATGTACTCCGCGGCCTCCCAGAGGAACTTGCAGAGCTCGTCGAAGGCGTCGTCGGGACAGCCGGGGACTCCGACCACGACGGTGTCCAGAGCGGTGCGGATGCTGGCCCAGTGCGACAGGCGCAGCGAGGAGACGAAGTGGCTGTCGAAGCGGTAGCTGTCGGCCGTGGTGGGCACGCAGAAGCGCAGGCGCCGGCAACCGCCATCCCAGAGCAGCCGGTAGTGGTCGCGCCCCTCGCCGGCCACCGGAAGATAGCGGGCCTCCCAGGTGACCTCCAGACCGCTGTCCCGGATCATCGCGGCGAGCGCCGCCAGCTCGGCTGGCTCGCAGTTGGCCATGGTCTCGCCCAGGAAGAAGTCGGTCACGCCCTTTTCGCGGTGCAGGCGCTCCATTTCGAGATAGACCTCGGCGGCCCCGCGCGTCCTGAGCAGCAAGCCGTGGGAGCCGCGCGGGCAGTGGGGGCAACGCTCGACGCAACCGCGGCCCATCTCCAGCTCCACCTGCGCCCCTGGGTATCCCGCGAAGTGGAAGGGACCGGCGTCGCCCAGGCGCACCGTTGCAAAAGACTGAACGGGTGTCGTGGGTATGAATCCTGCCGAGCCAGGCACCCAGACGCCGGGAGACTTGAACTTCCCCTGCGCCAGAGCGAGCAGCGCCCGCTCCGGGTCGCCCACGACGAACGCCGTGGGGACGCCGCCAGGCGGCAACTGCCGTTCCATCTCTTTGCGGACCGCCGGCCCGTACCAGTAGATGGGCGCTTCGAAGTTCGCCTCGCGCAGTCGCGAGGTCAGCTCGGTGGCAGCCTTGAGAGCGCCCGGCGTGACGTGCATCGCCACGGCCCGAGGGGCCAGGCCCGCGATCTCCTGGGCGGCCGTGTGGCAGTAATTGGTGAAGACACGCCCGACGGGAGCGCTCGTCTCGGGAACGTTGTAGCCGCTGTCGGCGTACTCGTGCCAGCGGGCTTGCACCGGGGCGGCGGCCGAGAGATAGCTCGCCAGGTTGTAGTCGAAGGCGAAGGCCCTCACCTTGTGTCCGAGCAGCGCGGACGCCGTGTAGGTGACCTGAGCCGGCGGTCCCTTGGCGTTGCCCGGCGGCAGCGCCAGGAGCAGCATCTCGGGAGCATCGCCTTGCAGGGCCACCAGGTGGTGCGGCGCTCGTTCGGCGGCAGCCTTGGCCGGGAACGGGCAGAGCGCAACCGGTCTCTTCTGAGGGATCGGCACTTGCGACAACTTTGGCGCCGTCTCGGGCGCCTTGATGCGCTTCATCGGCGAGGCGTTTCCGCGGAGAATGCCCGCTCTCGGTTTGCTCGCGGGAATACTCGACGCCGGCTCGAGAGCTGCGGCGGATACGGCGAGGGGCTGGAGCTGGATGAGCTGCGGGGCGGCCGTCTGACTGGAGCAGCAGCTGCCGACCGCTTCCGGCTCGCCGGCGCAGCGAGACTCATCGGCGGCCGATTCGGCCTGGGCCGAGGCGCTGCAGCAACTGCCGGGTTCCTTCACTTCCACTGGAGCCTCCGTGTTCGACTGCGGGATGGGGACCGGGACGCGTTCGACACCGACGGGCTCGGCCAGCCACGGCGGTTTTTTCGTGGCGGGCTGGACGGCTTCGCACTTCAGGCAGATGAGACCCGGGCGAGGAGGCACTTCCCCATAGACTTCGCGGAGGAATTGTCTCCGAATGGGACCGTTCCAGACCTGCTCGATCGACTGTTCCCGGACGTTGCCGAAGACCACCTCTCGCCGCCAGTCGTTGCAGCAGGAGACGACGTCTCCGTTGTAGAGAATGTGCACCATCTCCATCGCCCAGATGGAGTTGCAGCCCTCGATGGCCTCGAACTGCACGGGCGGCAGCCAGCGCACGTTGCCTGCCCGCGTCATCGGCTCCGCGTAGTACTCGACGCGCGTCAAACCCAGGTCCCGCCAGAAACGGACGGCGTCGCGCGCTTCGGCATGTTCCAGGTAACGCTTGTCGCGGATGATCTTCACGTTGATGTACTCGGCGCCCTTTTGCTGGACGGCTTTCTTGCAGAACTCCTCGAGGATGTTCTTGATCCCGCGTTCGCCTTCGAAGTGCCGGAGGCCCATCAGCTTGTGGTACGTCTCCTCCTTGAGGGCGTGGACCGACAGGCCGATCCAGTCGAGCTTCGACGCAAGCAGCTTCTCCCCCATCTTGCCGAGGAGCACGCCGTTGGACAGCAGGTGGACCGTCGCCTTCGGGTTCTTCTCCTTGGCGTAGTCCACTCGTTCGGCGATCCGCGGGTCGAGCAGCGGTTCGTTCATCAAGTACATCAGGATGCGGAGGACCGGGTCGTGGCCGGACAGCTCGTCGACGATCTTGCGGAACAGCGACTCGTCCATGGTTCCCTGACTCACTTCATCCTTTATCTGAGGATGGGGACAGAACGTGCACGCGGCATTGCACGCCGTCGTGGTCTGGATCATCACGTTCTTGGGGAAGCGCCCCTCGGGAATCACGCCGCCACCTCTCGCTCGAGGCGCGCCGCCGCCTCGAGGTAGCCATCCAGCCGGGTCCGCAACGCCGCCAGACCCTCGGGGCCCAGCACCTTCATCCGGGCGTCGAACTGACGGTTGTGCATGAGGTTGTCGCACATCCGATAGCAGTCGATCTCCTTGAAGTAGGGATCGCTCTTCTTGGTCGCGAGCGCCTTCTTGCGGAACGCGTCATACTTCGACGAGAACCAGATCTCGGGGAACGCCAACTCGTTCAAGTTGCCCAGTCTGACGGCCACCGCGCGGCAGCACGGGACGACGTCCCCGCCCGCGAGGATCCGGGCGAACGTCCACCCGATGGTGCAGGGCAGCTCGTCGACCCGCACCGCGTCATAGAAGCCGGCGGCCGCGCCTTGCCCGGCGAGGCGACCCATGAACTCGCCGACGGCGTCGAGTTGAGGGGCAGTCGGACCGAGCGCCTCTGCCCGGGTCAGGATTCGGCGCGTCGCCTCCAGGGTCTGGAGGCGCTCGGCAGCTGTGAGCATCAGTCCCTCCGTGCGGTCCTGCACGGGGTCGACGAGCGTAAAGTAGACGGCGTCGGCCTTCACCTCGACGGCGAAGTCGTACATCTGCTCGAGCTCGTGGAAGTTGATGCGGCTCAGGACATTGGCGAAGGTGAGCCGGGGGCGGCGGGGGCTGGCGGCCAGTTCCTCGATGGTGCGACGAATGCGGGGAAAGGTGGCGGGCCCCTGATTCGGGTGGGTACGCGTGTACATGGAAGCGTTCGAGGCCCAGAGGCTCGCGGTGATCTCGTCGATGCCGCTGGCGAGCAGCTTTCCGGCGTCGGCCACGATCAGGTTGGTCGTCGCCTGGGCGACCAGTCCTCGGTCCTTGATGCGGCGGACCAGGTCGTGGAACCCCGGGTGCAGCATCGGTTCCCCGCCGCCGGTGAAACGGACGCGCCGCGTGCCGATCACGGCCAGATCGTCGATGAGGCGGCTGGCCACGGGACCGGGCAGCTCCTGTTTTTTCCAGGTGACGGGGGCGGCCTTGTCGCGCAGCAGCGGCGAGTAGGTCCAGCACGCGATGCAGTTGGTGTTGCAGCGGTTGGTGAGATCGACGACGACGTGCTCCGGCCCGACGAAGGCCCGCTCGCCCTGAAGCGCGCCGAGCAGATCGGGGCCGAGGTCGCGCATCACGCCTCTTTTCCGGCCATCCGCATCGCGACGCCTGCCGCCCGCAGGATCAGCTTCTTGCCGGTGTTCATCTCGCCCATGCGGTCGGCGATCCACATGTTGCGGCCCAGGTCGTCGCAGCCGCGGTAGCAGCCCACGCGCGCGGAGGGGTCGTTGCCGATCATCGCGAAGAACGGATCGTCCTTGATATAGGTGCGGGCCTTGTTGCGGTAGTACTGCTGCTTCTGCGAGTTCCAGACTTCGCGGAAACCCTGGCGATAGATGTTGCCGATCGGAATGCGATGCGCCTTGAGGCAGAAGTTGATGTTGCCGTCGGCCAGCACGCGGGCGAAGGACCAGCCGACGGTGCAAGGGATGGTCTCGATGATGTTGCGGTCGTGCTCGCCGATGACGGTGTCGCTGGTGGATATGCGCCTCACGAACTGGTCCCAGCGGTAGAGCAGCGGTTCGCCTGCGACCTCGGCCCCGCCGCGGCGGCGCTCGATGTCGAGGCACTGCTCGTAGAGCCAGCGGCGCTCGCCCTCGTTGAGCAGGAGGTAGTCGGTCTTGGTCGGCATCGTGTCCAGGGGCGTGAACTCCACCGACTCGGCGCCGACGGTTTTCGTGAAGTCGATCATCTCCGCGATCTCCATGAAGTTGACCTTGGAGAGCACGTGGTAGATCTTGATGAATGGCTTCGGGACGTTGGCCGCGGCCTTGGCCTTGTACAGCGCGTAGAGCGTGTTCTTGAGACGTTCGAAGGTTTCGTCGGCCTTGTTGGGATGGGTGCGCGCAAAGACCTCGGGGCTGGCGGCCCAGACGCTGACGGTGAGGTGGTCGACGCCCAGGTCGACCATCTGTTTGACGCGCTCCTCGTTGACGAGAGTGAAATTGGTGTTGACGCTGCAAATGAGACCCCGGCTCTTGATGTGGGCCAGAAACTCCATGATATTGGGGTGCATGAACGGCTCGCCGCCGCCTGCGAGGTAGATCTCGCGCGTTCCCATCGCGGCGACCTCGTCGACGAGGCGCTTGAGGTTGGCGAGTGGGATGGTCTGGAGGCGCACCTCCGGCGGCATCTTCATCTCCGCCAGCAGCGGCGAGTGGCACCAGCAGGCGATGCAGTCGTTGTTGCAGTTGTTGGTCGGGTCGATCTGCAGCGTGTCGGGGCCGACGAAGGCGTGGTTGCCATCGAGCACACCGACGATGTCGAGGTTGCGCTGGACGAAGTCCTTCACGCGGGCGATGGGCCCCATCGGCGGCCGTCGGACGGGAGCCAGCGGCAACGGTTTCGCCGGCAGGGGAGAGGCGCCCGTGCCGATCGGCGCGCGGGGGGCTGCAGCCTGTTGGGCGGTCGCCTGGAGCACGGGCATCTTTCGGGTGAGCGATCGCACGACCCTTTCTCCGGTGCACAGGGAGTAGGCGCGGAGGAGGTTCTCGGAGGTGACTTCCCAGTTGTACTTGCGCTCGGCCCGCAGCCGAGCCTTTCGGCCGTTCTCGACGGCCAAGGCGGGATCGTTGAGGTACATCTCCACGCCGTCGGCAATGGCAGACCAGTCGCCGCACGGCACCAGAACGCCGCAATCGGCGAGCATTCGGTTTACCTCGCCCATCGCGGATGCCACGATCGCCTTGCCGGCGGCCATGTACTCGACAACCTTCAGCGGGCTCTTGCAGCGCGTCTGCGCCGTGTCCTCGAAGGTGGCGACGCAGATGTCGGCCGCCGCCACGTAGTCCGGCACCTTGGCGTGGGGCACGGCGCCCGTGAAGACCGTGCAATCGGTGATACCAAGTTTCTCCGCCAGGGCGTGCAACTCGCCGAAGCGCTCGCCGCTGCCGACGACCAGGAAGGTCAGCTCGCGCCGGCCGCGGCGCTTCAGCTCCGCGGCGGCATGCAGGAACAACTCGAGGTACTGGGCGCCGTGGAGTTGTCCCAGGTACAACACGATCTTGCCCTCGAGGCCGTGGTCCTGCCGCACGGCGCTGCCGTCTTGCCCCGGTTTGAATCGTTGCAGATCGGCGCCGACATGGGCCTCGAAGATGTGGTCTTCCCGGACGCCCATCTTCAGACACATCTGCCGAAGCGGCTCCGAGGCGACCGAGACCGTGTCCGCCAGGCGGGGAAGTCCGCGCTCCATCAGGTTCATGCTCTTCCCGAGCAGCCGGTTGATGGGGCGATACATGTAGATGCCGTACTCCCAGTCGTCCCAGTCGTAATGGACCGGCTTTCCGGCCAGAAAAGCGGCTCCCAGGGCGGGAAGCGCGGCGTAGGCCAGGCACTTCTGGAAGTGGACGACGTCAGCCCAGCGGGCCAGCTCGGCCAGCTGCTGCGTCTTGGCGACCAGCGTGAGGTTGTAGCGGATGAGCGGGATCGTCTCGAAGGGATAGTCCTGGCGCCGCCACGCCTCCGGCAGCGTCAGGTTCTTGTCGAGCACGTGATACGCAAGCTTCACCTCGTGCCCGCGCTTGACGAAGCGCTCGGCCAGCGCCGTGACGCGCACGGTCCACGGCTCCAGAGGGGAGTAAATGTCGTGAGGATGGACTAGAAGGATTTTCATGGGGGAGTCCTCAACTGGAGCTCCGCCCCAGATCCGGGCAAAGGGCCAGAGGCCCGCTGCACCCCCCTTGGATAGGAGCAAGCCGCAAGGTTCCTCGAACTCGTCGAGGACACGCGCGAGTCACTCGGGTACGAAGGGGTTTCATTCCACTCATCACATTCCCGGGAACACTTGCTGCTGGTGTCGCTGGGTCCACCAGTGCATGTAGAGGTTGGAGGCGAAGTTGAGGACGTACAGCGCCACGAGAAGCGGGAACTGCACCACCAGCCGCCTGGTCCAGTAGGTGCCAAACTTCCAGACCTTGTGCGGGAGCCGGTTCTTCATGCTGAAGATAACGCCTTCCAGCCAGCGAATGCGCTCTTCCCGGCTCGCGGCGGCGGCGGCCATGTCGCTGGCGTGCTGGCTCTGGCGTTCCAGC
>JACQFU010000424.1 GCA_016199905.1 Candidatus Wallbacteria bacterium | reverse complement strand
GGCGGCGACCCGGCGAAGGTCCAGGACATGATCGACAACGCCACTCCCGAGCAGAAAGCCAAGGTAGACAAGTTCCTCAACAACGACCGCAACAAGCAGAAAATGCAGAAGTACCTGGGAAACAAGCTCCAGGAAGTGAACAGTCAGCAGGAGTAGGTGCGCGGAGGTCCCATGAAGCGACTGATCCTTCTCCACTCAATCGGCTATTTCGCCTGCTTCGCCCTCGCCAGCGTGACCATCGCCTTGCTCGAGATGTCCGAGCCCTCCCACGTCTACTTGCAGCTGGCCGCGGAGGCCGAGCAGCAAGACTACTCGCGAGGGGAGGACGCCCTCTCGAACGGATTGTCGCACTACCTGGCGGCCCTGGAACTGGAGCGCGGCGGATTCGGAAACGAGACCGTGACCGACTTGCTGCGGCAGTCCCAGGACCACTTCCGAGCTGCAATCGCCTGGGGCCTGCCGCGCTCGCAAAAGGCCGAGGCGCACTACCTCCTCGGCGATTCTTTCCTGCATGGCGACCTGGACCCGGTGAAGGCCGAACAGGCGCTCGATCGGGCGCTGGCGATCGATCCGCGCCATCATCGCGCCGCACGGTCTCTGGCCCGCAGCTTCTCGCTGATGGGGCTGGCGCTGATGGAGGCGCGTGCCTGGGAGCGGGTCCTGGCCGTGATGCCCGAGGACGCCGCTGCCCGCAAGGCCGCCGCGCTGGCCTACTTCCGGTCGCCGATCCCCGACCGCGTCGAACGGGCCTACGATCATGCCTGCGTCGCCGCGCGCCTCAGCTCTGCCGCGCGCGTGGAGCTGGCGCCCATCTTCGACGCCGCCGAGGGCCCGTTCCTGCAGCCGGCCGAGGCAGAGGATCTGGCCGACATCATCGACCACGGGCCGTCCGGCAAACTCTCCGACGACGAAGCCGAGCGCTACGCCGAAGAGATCGGCAAGCTGGTCGAGCAGCGATAGCTGCGCCTCACGGCAGAGCCGTGACGCAGATGTCCCCGCCGCTGGTGCTGAAGAGCAGCCACGGTTGTCCCGAGCGCGTGACGGCCACGCACGGATTCCGCGGGTCCTCCTTCGGCTCCAGCAGCTTGCGGCAGCCGGGCCAGCTCTTTCCTCCGTCCAGGCTCGAAGCGACGAAAACGCCGTGCAGACTGCTCTCTCGCCAGGCGCTCCAGATGCGGTTGCCTCGTATGGCGAGTGAAGCCCGGCGGTGCGTTCCGGTGCGCTTCCAGAGAGCCGTCGTCGCTTCGAAAACGCGTCCTCAGTCGTTGCTCACCGCGGCCATCGGCCTCTGAAACCCCGGGAACGCGAGCTCCGACCACTGCATCACGATGGAGGTGCCATCAGCTGCCAGCGCCGGAAAGTTGCGATCGATGGCGCCGGAGGGCAGCACGACCAGGGCCGGCGTGGACCAGGTCCGTCCCTCGTCGGCTGTCCGCGCCGAAAGCAGCTCGCCAGCCAGATTGCTGCCCTCCTCGGCATGCCAGACAAGGAACCCCTCACGCGCGGTCAACGCCGCCGCGACGTGACGCACCCGATCGCCGCGAGGCGAGAACAACATGCTGCGCGTCCACTCTCCCGCCGCGAGGTCGCCCCACGCCAGACCCAGAGAACTCTTGTCGGGGCTCTCCCAGACGGCCAGAATCACGTTTTTGTTGCATGCGAGCGCGCCCGCGGCCAGGTTCAGCTCCGAACCGTTCGCGGCCACTCCCAGGGTCTCGGGAGCCGACCACGTCGCCGCCTCCGGGGCCGACCAGCAGATCCGTACCGGCAGCCCGGCACCGGTCGCGGGCTTGCGATCGCGCAGCGGGCTGAAGACCAGGTAGAAGCGATCGGTAAGCGCGATCAGGCCGATCTGCGTGTCCGGGTGGACCGGCATCGTCCCGTCCAGAGGCGGTGTGCTCCAGCTATGGCCGCCATCGGCACTGCGCCTGGCGTGCAGGCCGCCGTCGTCGGTCTGCCAGGCCGCGAGCAGCACGCCACCGGCCTCGGCTAGACTGAGGCGATTGCGGCCCGGTTGCCGGTGGGCCAACGTGATGGGTACCTCCGGAATGGGTTTCCAGGCTGCAAGCGAGGGCTTCGCCGGGGCGAGTGCCGCCGCAGGCGCGACCTGCGGTGGATGGGAACGGCGCAGACCCAGTCCGATCGCCCCGAGCAGCAGCAGGCCGGCGAACGCGAAGACCGCCCCGTACTGTCGCGAGACAGGCACGACAGTTTTGGTGATGCGGATCTTCTCACGACGTTTGGGCCGAGGGCTCGCGCTGCGTTCGGTAGCCTTCGCCAATGCGGCTGCCAGCTCCGACAGCTCTCGCCGCAGCTCGCCCGCATCGGGGTGGCGCACCGAGCGGTCGAGCTTTACGGCCCGGTCGATGATCTTCGCGAGGGGCTCGGGGACCCAGGGCGCGATTTTGCCAAGGGGCGGCAACTGGGCCCGGCGGCGCTCGATGAGCAAGTTCGGGTAGGGGATCTCCGAGAACGGGACGCGCGCCGTGACGTACTCGAACATGCACGAGCCAAGGGCGTAGACATCGCACGGAGGGTCGGCGGTCTTGCCGCGAATCTGCTCGGGAGCCATGTAGAAGCCCGTCCCCAGCAGCGTGCCGGGGCCGGTCAGGGCCTCGGCTTTCTCTATCCTGGCCAGGCCGAAGTCGGTCAGGACCGGTCCACGCTCCCGGACGCCGTCGATGATGTTGGCGGGCTTGATGTCCCGGTGGAGCACGCCGCTGGAGTGGATGGACACCAGCGCGTCGGAGAGAGGAGTGAAAACATCCAGGAAGTCCTTGATGGAGAAGAGCTTGGCGACTTCTTCCTGCGAGGCACCCTGGAGGCTGGTGGTGCGTTCCGCAAGGGGAGTTCCCTGCAGCAGCTCCATCACGTAGTAGAGCATTTCGTCCTGCTCGCCGACGTCGAACACGCGGACGATGTTGGGGTGAGTGAGACGGGCCAGAGCCAGCGCCTCGCGCCGGAACCGCTCGTGCATCCGTTCCACGCCCCGAAGCGAGGCCCACAGGACCTTGATGGCCACTTCCCGGCCCAGCTGCGGGTCCAATCCCGAGAGCACCAACCCCATCCCGCCAGAACCTACCTTGCCCGTGACGATGTAGCGGCCCAGCGACGACGGGATCTCTTCGCTCACGACTTCCTGAATACCGCATTGGCCTCGTCCGGGGAAGTGACCCGCGGCACGACGCGGCTATCGGAACGGTCTCAGGGGGAAAAAGAGGCTCTCAGGGCTGGCCACACAAAGCCTTCAGGGCATCGAGGTATCCCGCGAGAAAATGGTCTCTGACCGCGACGGGCACCAGCTTTCCCAGATTGTCGATCATTCCCAGAAGCCCTGCCTTGGTCAGGAATGCCTGGTCGGGATTGAAGCTCAGCTTGCCCCTGCTGTCCAGGTAGCAGAGCCTGCCGGCATGGCTGTATCCCAGCTCTGCGGGCGGCAGGCGCGGCACTAGGTCGTCGTTGTTCACTATCCGGTAGAGCTTGTCCTGCAAACGGGCGGCAAGCTGGGCCGAGTAGCCGCCATCGCCCGCCGCGGGTTTTCCGTAAGTATAGAGAAAGCGCACGTCTCCCAGCTTCTCGGCCGTCAGGCGGTCGGCTGCCAGCTCGGCAACCGCTCCGCCCAGGCTGTGACCCGCGAGCCAGAGCGGCTTGGCCGGGCGACCCGTGGCCGCATCGGCCTTGTCCGTGCCGGCCAGCACCTGGAGCAAGTCGTTCCAAATGTCGGCGAGCGAACCGATGAACCCGGTGTGCACGAGCCCCAGCGGATTTTGCACCAGCCGTGCTCGTGCGTCCGTTCCCCAGTCGTGAAAGTTCGTGGGCTCGGT
>JACQFU010000417.1 GCA_016199905.1 Candidatus Wallbacteria bacterium | reverse complement strand
GGTCATCAACGGCGATGGCAAGCAGACGCGCGACTACGTCTTCGTGGGCGATGTGGTGACCGCGAACCTGCTTGCCTTGGGCGACGTGCCCAGCGGCGCCTACAACATCGGCACCGGAATCGAGACCGACGTCAACGAGCTGTTTCATACCTTGCGGGAGCTGACGGGGGCCAGTGCCGACGAAATTCACGCCCCGGCAAAGGCGGGTGAACAACTTCGAAGCTGTCTCTCGGCGGCCAAGGCAACTCGGGTCCTCGGCTGGTCGCCCCGGACCGAGCTGAGGGATGGCCTGGCGAAGACCGTGGAGTTCTTCGGCTCCGCGCCTCGCAACCTCTCGGCGCCCCATCCGTAGTTGAAGGCGAGAACACTTCCCGGTGAGGAGGCCCATTTCATGACTCCAAAGCAGATCCTGATCACGTTAGCCGCCTTGGCACTCACGGCTGGGATCGCCATCGCCGCGGAGCCTCCGAACAACGGGGACATCATCTATCGGGACCGATACGCCTCGGACAAGCAGGCCGCCGCCGCTCCCGAAAACTTCGACCTCGAGAAAGTGGACTACGTCTTGGCCGAAGACCACGATGGCGGTCCTACCTTCGAGGACCTGCACTCGCGCGTGATGGGGGCCCTGGCCGCCGAGCAGAAGAAGGGCAATCCGGTCGCCGCCGAGGCCGCCACGGAGCTGGCCGGCATGAAAGTCACCGCCGACAAGGCGCTCGAGGACTTCCTGGCTCGAGCTAGTGAGTTGAAGAAGCTGACCGGCTACGACGTCGTCGCCTCCGGAACTGCCGGTCTGGCGCCTGCAATCGCCGCCTTGAGCGCAACGGATTCGGCGCGAGCCAAGGATCTGGAGTTGGGCGCCGGCCGGGCTGCCCAGCACGTCATCGCCGCTCGCGGCGCGTATCGCCGCCGCGCCACGGAGTTGGCCGCGAAGGTTCTCAACGCGCGCTGAGGACTCCCGCCCCCAAAGCTGAGGGCCGAATCTCCTACTCCCTCGGGAACGCGAACTGCTCGCAGTAAGCGACGCCCGCGGAGTTGCCCGAGCGTGCCGAGCAAGTGCCTTCCCAGTAGCCGGGCGCCGGGTCGAGCGGAGCGCGCGGAAGTTCCTGCGAATCGAGACGAGTATCGACCTCGATGGGGGTGTGCCCCGGGACGGTGAGACGCCAGCGAGTCACGTAGTCTTTTCCGGTCTCCGGACTCCTCCACCAGGCCAGCCGTTCCAGACCCACCGAGTGATTTGTGGAGAGCACGGCGGCTCCGTCGAGCCGGTTCACGTACTGAGCCATCGGCGCGTGATTGCCTTTGCGGAAGCTGAAGATGTTGAAATCCGAGCCGTCGTCGAGCTGCACGGAGAACCAGTCCCAGCCAATGCGCAGCGTGACGAAGTTCCCCCACTGGTGGTCCATCCACGACAGCCCCGTGACCCGCAACCGCTTGCCGTCGAGCAACAGCTCGCCCTCCGTGTCGGGCCTGGTCAGCGAGTAGTACCAACTGAACGTTCCCTCGGGCATGTCGATGATGCCGTCGCCGTTGACGATCATCGGAGCCTTGCGTGGGTGCAGTGTCAGCGAAAGCGAAGCCTTGCCCGCGGAACCGCGGACGGCATAGCCGCCTCCGGGAGCGCGTCCGAGAGCGTGGGCATCGGCATACACCAGGTCGAGCCGGTCGGTCGGAGTGCGGCAAGCCAGTGGGGACAGGTACTGGCGGCAGCGCAGGAACCGGCCGGCGGCGATGTCGGTGACCGCCGTGTGGACGAAGAAGATGCCCGGCCGAACGTGGAAGAAGGTCAATTCGTAGCCGTATTCCTTCCCTGCTTCGTCGGTCAGGTGGCCGTTGAGGTACCACCACTCGGCGAGCCTCATGTGAGCCGCCTCGTCCCGGGGGAGAACGATCGGCGCGTGGCCCCCTCGTGCGGCTGTTCGCCCTCGAGAAGCCTCGATCCGTCGCAACAGTTCCCGGAGCTTCGCCCGTTCGCCGGAGGACGTCTCGGACTCCGCTGCGAGCCGTCCGGCGAGCAACCGGGACACGCGGCGCGCCAAGGCCTGCCCGAGCAACTTTTCGTCGGCATAAGCGCCCTGCTCCAGCAGAGCGGCAAACTCCTCGGCCGGTTCCGAGTTTCCTCGCCCCAGCGCTTCCTCGACTGCCGCGGACGCCCGTTCCAGGTAGGCTTCGCGACTCATCGACGGAAGCCCGCCTGCGAAGGCGACACCGGCCGCTGCGCAGAAGGTGACTGCCAACACGAACCCTCTTTTGATGCGCATCATGAGCGCCATGAGGATAATGGCGCGAGCGCCGGTTGGCAATAGGGAGCGCTCGAGTTTGCGAGGCCGCTCCCGGCTCAGGGCACCGGCACCAGGAGCACGCGGTTGTTGCCGGTGTCGACGACGATCGCGTGCGTGGCATCCGTGATGGAGGTCGTCACCACCGAACCCGGGCCCGACAGACTGAACGCGTCGCGCGAGCCGCTGACGGTGTTGTTGGCCCCATTTTCCGTGAAGCGTGCCTGGCCCAGCAGGTCCAGCGCCCGCTCGCCGTTGATGAAGTTGGCGAAGTTGGCCGGGTTCGGGTTGAAGAATTGAACGACGCGGTTGTTGCCCGTGTCGGCGACGTAGACCTTGTCGCCCGCGGCCGCAACTCCCGTCGGACGGCTCAGGCCGCCGTCGGTCGTGGGCTTGGAGCTGGTTCCGGAGACGAAATTGGTATGCCCCAAGACTCGGTCCGCATTGGCGTTGTTCGCCGAGAGAGAGGTCGCGTACACCAGGACGCGGTCGTTGCCCTGATCGGCGATGAACAGCCGCTGTCCGTCCGTTCCCAGGCCAGCGGGCAGCGCGAGCGTGTTCGGGCCGGGGACTGCGGCGCCTTGATTGAGGTTCGAAGAGGTCACGTTGGGCTGGCCGATGACCACGGCTGCCGAGGCTGTCGGATTGTTCGTGCTCGGCACCTGATCGAATCGCAGCACGCGATTGTTGGCCGTGTCCGCAATGAACAGGACGGATGCGATGACCACTGCGCCGCGCGGGTTGGACATGCCGTCGGCGCCGACGGCGGCGTTCCTGTTGGCCGCGCTGCCCGAGAAGTCCGCCTGTCCAACGACGATGTCGGCGGCCGCGCCGAACTGGGGCAGGCTGCGGTAGTCGTTGAAGACCAGCGCCCGGTTGTTGCCGCTGTCCACGACGATCAGCTTCGTGCCGGTCACGGCGATGCCGGAGGGGATGCTGAGCGTGGTCGGTCCGACCGGAAGCCCGCCGTTGACAGTGCCTCCCAGGAAGTTTGCCTGCCCGATGCAGGTCGACGGTGAGGTCGCCGAGAGGCTTGGATAGATGAGAACGCGGCTGTTGTTCGTGTCCGCGACGAAGAGTCTGCTTCCGTCGGAGGCCGCCGCCAACGGCGAGTTGAACCGGTTGGCCGCGGCGGGGGTCGCGGTGGCCGACGAGAAGTCGGTCTGTCCGAAGACCGCCGACGCCCTGTCTCGGACGAACCAGCCCTGGGAGCCTCCCGTGAGCGAGCTGCTGCCCCCCACGTTGGCGTCGCTGAAGGTGATGGAAGGCTGGATCGTCACCAGCACGGCCTTCTGGGCCTGCGGCTTCGCGGCGAGCCCGAACGACAGGAACGCCGTGCCGTTGCCCGAGACCGTTACCGGCAGCGATGCCGGCGGCACGATGTCGTAGTCCGCGTTGACGCTGGCGATGTTCGTCGTGAGGTTCAGGCTCGCAGCCGAAATCACCAGAGAGGCTCCACTGGGGCCGTTGGCGTTATTGACTCTCAATCGAACAGTGACGCGGCTGAAGGCCAGATCGCCGGACGTGGTGCCGCTGGCCCGATCGACACCGGTGGGCAGAATCGGGTCAAAGAAGATGTCGCCCGAGGACAGGATCACGGCACTCTGCAGCACGAACGTTCCCCCGGTCACCGGCGGCGTGATCGACGTCGTCGCGTTGGCCCCCCCGACCGAAGCCGTCGCCGTCACGGTCCCACCCACGGAGATGGTCCCGAAGCCGGAGGCGCCCGTTGAAGGCGTCACGTTGAACGTCAGCGTCGCGGCAGTCGGATTTCCCAAGTTGCTTGCTGCGATCGTGCCCGCGCCGCTGGACAGCCCGACCGAGTACTCGCCGGTCTTGTTGACGAACCCCGAGAAGAACGACAGACCGCCTCCCGTGATGTTCGCGGACGCAGCCCCGAAGTTCCTGACCTGCAGCTGGAACTGGACAGCCTGGCCGGTCGAGAGCTTGCTCTTGGCCGGGAAGATGCCGGGCAGGGCATTCGTCGGCCCGGCGATCCTCAGTACCGGTCGGGCCCCAACGACCGTTGTAGTCGAACCGGCAGGCGAAGTCACCGTCAGCGAGGTGCCGTCGTTGTCGTCTACAGCCAGGATGTTGGCACTGACCGTGACCGTCCCTGTGATTGCGGCCGGGGAAACGTCCACCAGCAGGGGTACGGACAGGCTGCCTCCGGCCCCGACTCTGGCCGGCAAGGGGGTCGCGAACGTGGGTGTGTAGTGGATCGAATCGTCGGTCGAACCGTTCAAGAACGTCAGGCTCAACCCGGTGATGCGGGCTGGCGCTCCCGACGCAGTCTGGTTCGAAAACGACACCGCGATCGGGACCTTGATCTCGCCTTGCGACATCGAGGTGGGGACCGATGGCGACTGCGCCAGCAGCGTCGGCCGCCCCTGCACTACGAAGCTCACCGTGATCGATTTCACGGTGTCCTGGGTCACTTGTCCGCTGTTGCCGTCGTGCGCCGAGAAGGTGACCACGACATTCTTGGACCCTACCGACGTTCCTGGATTTGCGGTCGAGATGGTCAAGGTCGAGTTGACGGTTGCCGCGCCGTTGATGGTGCCCAGGGGCGGGGTCAAAGTTGCGGAGAAGGAGGTGTCGCTCCGCTGGAAACTTGCGACTGTTCCCGTCGCCGCCGCGCCCGCGGCCCCCGAGAGGTTCGTGGCCGAGATCGTGGCCGAGAAGCCCTGTCCCTGAGTCACCGCGGTCCGAGCGCCCGTCTGGCCCAGCGAGAGCTTGGCTCCCACTTGCACGTCGAGCTGCCCCACGGGGTTTCGTATCACAGGGCTCAACGACGTGGGCGACAACGTGTTGGCGTCCAGGAAGGGGACCACGCCTTGGAGGAAGATGGTGCCTGTCGTCGCCGTGCCGGCGACGGTCGCGAGGAACACCAAGTTGGTCGTTTGCCCGCTGGCGACCGTGCTGGGGGAGGGAGGAGTGGTGACGGTCGAGATGCCGGCCGCCGACCCGAGCAAGCTGGGCCCATTGAAAGTCGCCGCCGCCGCGTCGGGCGGGTTGGAAACCAGAAGCGCCAGCAGCAGCTGTTGACCCTGAGACACGTGGGGCGGCACGCTCACGAGGGAGCCGAGCGAAAGCTGGGGCGGTCGCTGGATTGTGATCTGACGAATGTTGGGATTGGTCGAGTTGATCGTCGGACCGGGAACGTTTTCGTCGTGTCCGACCAGGGCGGCACCGATGTTGGTCGTGCCGGGCGTGGCCGTCGCAGAGGCCGCCAGATCGAAGAACAGTTGCGCGCTCGAGTTGCCCGCGATGCTGGTGGGGTTGGTGGGGCGCACCGACGCCGTGAGCCGGGGAGCCGCCACGGTCAAGGTCAGCGCTGGAGGATCGAGCAACAGCTTGGCTTGTCCGATGTTGTTGACGGTCAGGGCGACCCGGATCGACTGTCCCTGCGTGATGAACGCCGGCGAATTGAGGCTCGCCAGAACAGGCGTCGCCTTTGTCTGGACGAGCGTCGTGCCGATGTGCGTGGTCAACACCGATATGTCGAACGTGTCGTCGTTGGCGTCGTTGGCGGTGACGGCGAGATCGGCCGCGGTTTGCCCGATCGTGGCTGCCGAGTCGACCGTGCAGGCGAACGAGAGCGTGGTGGTCGTGACGTTGGAGCCGCCGTTGACGAAGGTCGGCGTTGCGGGGCTGGCCAGCACCGACACGACGCTGGGAGGAGACCAGACGAGCGTAGCGTTGCGGATCCGAGCCGCGGCAACGCCCAGGTCCTTCACGCCGACCGTCACGACGAAGCTCTGGCCCTGGCTCACCTTCGATTGCCCCTTTAAACTCTGAATGCTCAGCACCGCAGGCACCTGGATCGTGGTCGGGGAGGAGCTCTGGAAGCTGATCCGGGGTAGCCGGCTTCCGCTGTTGACATCGATCGCATCCACCGTCGCCACTGACGTCACTGCACCCAACGGAGTGTTTGACGCCACTGTTACCGTCATCGCCACAGCCGTTCCCGTCGTGTTTGGCGGGATGTCCAGCAGCTGGCCCGGCTTCAGCGCCGACGTGACGCTCGAACGGCTCCAGACCAGCGTCGCCGCCGTCACGCGCGCCGTCGCTTGTCCCAGGTTCCTTACGGGAATCGTCACGGTGAAGCTTCGACCCCGGCTGGCCGTGCCCTGCTTCACCAGCGTGAGTTTCCTGATGATCTCCTCGTCTCCGGCGAGGTATGCCACCCTCAGGCCGGGGGCTATAGTCTTCGAAAAGGAGCTCATGTAGATGAAGTTCCCCATGCCTCCCAGTTCAAGAAGGGAAGGGGGCTTTTCGCCGCTGAATACCAGCTCTCCGTAAGGATCATCTTCAACCACAGGGAGGTCATACGCCCTCACGATCTCCACAAGCCTCCTGCGACGCTCCATGGAAAGGGAGACCCCTGTGGGATTCTGGAAATTCGGCATGAGATAAAGCAATGAAGGTCTGTGACGCTTCAGCTCTTTTGCCAGGGTATCGATCCTGAGGCCGTCCTTATCAGAGGCTATAGGC
>JACQFU010000416.1 GCA_016199905.1 Candidatus Wallbacteria bacterium | reverse complement strand
TGGGGTCCCGGTCCTGAATGCCCTGGAGAGCAAACAGGCCTATTCCCCTGAAGTTGAAAACGATCTCCGTGATCACGGATCCGGAGAGCAAGCTGCCCAGGTCGAGGCCGATCAGCGTAACGATGGGGAGCATGGCGTTCCGCAAGGCGTGTCGCAGCACGACCGCGCTCTCCGTGAGCCCCTTCGCGCGAGCCGTGCGCACGTAGTCGCTGCGCAAGATGTCGAGCAGCGTCGATCGAGTGACTCGCTGGATGAACGCAGCCGGCCGCAGCCCCAACGTGAGCGACGGAAAGATGAGATTTACGGCCAGCGACGGGGTGTCGCATGAGGACGGCAGCCAGCGCAGCTTCAAGGCGAAGAAGAGCATCAGCATCACACCGAACCAGAACACCGGCACCGACAGCCCGAACACCGCAATCAGCCGGCACGCGTGGTCGATCCAGGTGCCGCGCCTGGCCGCAGAGAGCACACCGGTCACTAGACCCAGAACAGTCGCCAGAGCCATTGACACCAGTGCCAGCATGCAGGTGTTCGGAAAGCGGCCGGCCAACTCCGGCGCGATCGGCATCTGGTTGATGCTGTTTCCCAGGTCTCCTCTGAGCAGACCACAGGTGTAGAGCCCGAACTGCTGCCACCAGGGCCGGTCGAAGTTGTACTCCCGCGTGAGGCGAGCGCGCTCCTCCGAAGTACCGCCGCGCTCGCCCAGGAGCCTCTCGACCGGCGAGCCCGGCACCAGCTGCATCAGGAAGAAGGTGACGAAGAGAATCGCCAGCATCATCGGGATGCTGAGCGCCAGGCGGCGTAGGACAAAGGGCAGCACGGGAAGAGGTCAGCAGCGAGAAGCTCGCTCCCGACTACTGCCCGCTGCGCCGAACGACTTCGCCCACGTACGCCTCGACCGGCGCGCCCGGGCGGTACGTCAGAGTATCGTAGAGCGCCTTCACTTCGATCTCCTCGACGGGATCGAGCTTCTCCAGCAAGTCCTTGAGACGCTCGGCGATACGCTTGGCCTCCGCAGCATCCTGGTTCGGCAGAATCACCGCGAAGCGCCCCGCGGCAATTTCCACGACCAGATCGCGACGCCGGATCTGACGCCCCAGGACCAGCCGGGTCTCTCGACCCATCTGCTCCAAGGTCGCGCGGTTCAGCCGGCCCGGATGGCCGATGGTGAAGAAGACCGTGGAAAGAGACGCGCCGAAGAGGTCGGCCTTCCGAACTTCCTCCGCAAGCACGGCCGAAAGCTCCGAGGGCGCGCGAAACTTGCGCTCCGCCTCCATAGGGCGAGGCGCCATCAAACCCGGCACCTGCGCCGTACCGACGGGGAGGTTCTCGAGATCGCGATCGCCGATGGCCGGCTTGGCTCGCATGTGCACGATGGCACCTCCCCAGAGGTAGCGGCCATCGGTGCCGAGGAGCCCGATTCGGTCCCCCTTCTCGAGCTTGCCTCCGGCAGCCAGATGGTAGAACGAGAGGGGCAGCGTCGCGGAGAGCAGGTTGGCGGAGTGCAGCAGTTCCTCGAAGAGCATTCCGGGTCGGAGCTTCATCCGCTTTCCCGCCCGTTCGAGGGCCGTCGAGTGGATTTGCTGCGGAAGCACGTACTTGAGCTGTCCGGCATCCAGCTTCTCGGTCTCCAGCAGCTTGGCGAGCATTCGTTCGAAGCCCTCCTGGAGCTTCTCACGAGGCTGGTGGTAGAGCGGCAAGGAGTATCCGGGCTCCAGCACCTGGGTTTGGACCAGGGGTGCAGTCTCGCGCGTGGGCCCGATGCTGGTGACCAGGGGAAGCGACAGCGTAGCAAACCCCTTGGAGCGTGAGAGGACCATCGCGGCCGCGCCGTCCCCGAACAGGTAGCAGGTTCTTCGGTCCCGAAGATCGCTCAGGGACGAAAAACACTCGGCTCCGATGACCAGGGCGTGCTCGAAACCGGGGCTGGACAGGTATTGGTAGGCCAGTTGCAGGCCCATGACGAACCCGATGGCGGGCGTCCCGATGTCCAGGGCCACGGCGCGAGACAGATGCAGACGGTCCTTCACCACTCCGGCAGTCGACTGCGGGAGGACCGAGTCGGGGAAGCTGGTGGCCAGGACCAGCAAATCGATATCGCCGTTGGCCAACCCGGCCGTCTCGAGGGCCTCCCGGGCGGCAGCCGTGGCCAGCGTGCTGGACTTGTCGAGACTATCCGACAGATAGCGACGCTCGATCCCGGTCCTCTCGACGATCCAGGCTGGCTCTATGCCGTTGAGCTTCGAGAGGGTCTCGTTGGGGACGACGCGATTCGGAAGGGCTGCCCCGATGCCACGGATATGAACGCTCTTCATGGTCGGTATGGAGATCTTCCCCGGTTGAGAGATGCGGGAGGACGGTACTGGATAATACCGCCTCCCGCCCGATGTGGTCGGGGCGAGAGGATTTGAACCTCCGACCCCACGGTCCCGAACCGTGTGCGCTACCAGACTGCGCTACGCCCCGTCGATGTGTTCCCGGGCCCGCTGCCTCCTGGCGACTGCCGTGTCGTGTGTCAGAAGAAAGAGGACCACGATTCCGCTGAAGATACCCAGCAGGACGTTCACCATGCTGCCTTCCGAGCCGTGCTCGGCCAGGATGTGAGAGGCCTGCCAGAGACTGAAACCTACGATAAAAAGGCCTGCGAGATATCCGATGCCGCGCTTCAGAGAGTCCCTGCCATGTTGCTCCCGGAGCGCCCGGCGCTTGGGGCCAAGACGATCGGGCAGTTCCTGAGCGCGGCTGTCCGTCCCCGATTCGACGCCTTGGCTTCTGCGGAAGAGCCTGGCGAGCCGGCCTGCGAACCTGCGAAGGCGGCCCTTGCGCCGCCCCAACTCGCGAGGGGCGTAAACCCGGGCAATGTCGAGACTGCCGGTAGGCCGGCTGCAGGCGCGCTGCCGTTGTTGCTGCATGAATGGGAGCGGCTAGGAGTGCGAAAAGAACTTCAGGAGTTGCACGGCGGCCAATCCCGCCAGAAGAGCCAAGAGGTGACCCGAGACGGATTCCCTCATGGGTTCGAAAAACTTGGAGTCCGAGAGCTGATGGCAGCAGTCGCGAATACCTTGGAAGAACGCGTAGAGGAAGGCGGCAGGCAGGAGGATGAACCCCGCTAGCAGGAGTCCGGAAAGAGCCCGTTCCAGCCGATACCTCCGAGTCCAAGGTGCCATGGCCCCCGGAACCGGGCGAATTATAGCTTTCGCCGGGTCGGAAGTCAAAGAGTTTGAGGGCCACGCCAGGCTCCGTGCTTTGCTTGACAAGCCGGAGTCGCCGCGCCTATAATGCATTTTGCCTCGATTGGCTCCACGAAGGAATCTCCTGGCCCGCTGGCGTCGACGGCACCCGCGGGGCCGCCCGGAGCCCAAGCCCGTTCCGGCGACACAAGCCCCCTCCTCGGGCCGTCGGGAAAGATCAGATCCAAATCTTGACACATCCGCAGGGCGGCAGAAGGGAGTTGGGCCCTCAGGGGGAGGACCGCGGTCGGATCTTGCCCCGGTGACGACGCCACATGCCAAAGGTCAGCGTCCGACATCTGGAGAATGGCCAGTACGTTACCGTGGACAGCGTGGAGATTGCTGTCCTCACGAACGTGGGGTTGCGCCGCGAGCACAACGAAGACAACTACTACATCTTCGATCCCGCGGGATGCGACACGGCCAGTCGCGGCATGCTGTTCGCCGTCGCTGACGGCATGGGTGGCCACGCGGCCGGGGAGACCGCCAGCCGCATCGCGGTCGAGACGCTCAGGGACTACTACACCGGCGCCATGAACGGTAGCTTCGTGGAAGGCCTGGAGCGGTGCATCCTGGACGCGAACTCTCGGATCTACTCTCAGGCCCAAACCTCCCCGATGCTGAAGGGCATGGGGACTACTCTCACCGTCGCCCTGCTCAACAACACTACGCTCAACCTGGGGCAAATCGGCGATTCGCGCGCCTACTTGATCCGCGCCAAGACCATCACCCAGCTGACCGACGACCACTCGCTGGTAGCCGAGCAGATCCGCCAAGGCTTGCTCACCGAGGAAGAGGCAGCCAACCATCCTGCCCGCAACATCATCACGCGCGCGCTCGGCACCAAGGAGAAGGTGGAAGCCGACTTCAGCACGTGCGCCCTCGAGGTCGACGATCGGGTGCTGGTCTGCTCCGACGGCCTTCACGGCGTCGTCCCCAACGACCAAATCCTTCAGATCTCCCTGGCCGCGGCGGACGCTTCGGCCGCGTGCGAGGGGCTCATCGCTCGCGCCAACGAGGGCGGGGGCCCCGACAACATTACAGCCATCATGGTTCACCTGCGGCCCATCCGCCCGTTCTGGAAGCGGTTGCTCTGCTGGAAGTAACCACCTCCGGAGGAATCGATGAGTCTCGTAGCCGGCCTCGGATACAGCGTCAACCAAGCCATCATGTCGGTCGGAGCGCTCCTGGCCGCCGTTGTGCTCGTACTGCTCCTGAAAATCTTGATGACCGATCGGTCCATCAAGAAGTTGGAGGGAGAGAAGTCCGCCGCAGACGGCGGCGCTCTGTCCACCGGTCATACGAAAGCGGCCTCGGCCCCGAAGGAATCCGCCAAACCAGCGGCAGCAGCCGCTTCGGCCGGCAAGGCCGCCGTCGCTGCCCCCGCAGCAGCCGAACCTCCGAAGCCAGCCTCACCGGATCCAAGCATGGTGACGCAGTACCAGCCGGGCACCGGCGAGGGCATCCCGGAACTCGAGGAGCAACTCAAGCAGGACCCCGACAATCCCGATCTGCTCGACTGGCTCGCCTTCATGTACTACAGCAACGGCAAGCTGGAGAAAGCAATCGAGACTTACCAGAAGGCGATCGCGCTCAACTACGACAACGAGCACCAGCACTACTATCTCGGCAACTCGTTCTACAAGCTGGGCAACGTCGAACGGGCCTGCGAAGAGTGGGAAGTCGTGATCGCCCTGAAACCGGACGGCAAGCTGGCAAAGAACGCCGAGGACCGAATCGAGAAATGCAGTAAGGGTCAGACCATCTCCATCGAGGCTGGCCCCAGGGCGGGATGATGAAGACTCTCGACGCGTTGAAATCGTTCGTGATCCTGGAGGAGCTCGCCCATGGCGGCATGGGAGCCGTGCACGTCGGGTACAACCCTGCCGCCCGCCGACTGGTCGCGATCAAGACGCTTTTCAAGGCCCAGGGCAAGGACAAGAAGTACGTCGATCGCTTTCGGTGGGAAGGCGACATCTACAAGCGCTTGAACCATCCCAACATCGTCGGCTACGTCGACATGGATGAGGTGGACGGCGTCAACTTCATCGCCATGGAGCACGTCCGCGGCAAACCGCTGGATTCCGTCCTAGCCGAAAAGGGACGCTTCACCTGGGAGGATGCGCTGCGGATCACCGGCGCCCTGGCCGACGCGATGGCGCACTATCACGACCGCAAGCTGCTTCATCGCGACCTCAAGCCGCAAAACGTCCTCCTGAACCAGGACGGCATCGTCAAGCTGATCGACTTCGGCATCGCCGTCTCGCTGGAGCAGGCGGCCCAGCCCGACGGCAGCATTGTCGGCACGTTCAATTACTCCAGCCCCGAGCAAAACCAGGGGCGCAAGCTCGATGAGCGCAGCGACCTCTACGCCCTCGGGCTGATGTTCTACGAGATGCTCACCGGGAAACGAGTCTTCCCTCAGTCGTCCCTGGCGGAAGTGAGCAGCGCCCAGCTCAAGGCGGACATCCCCTACCCCAGCGCCGTCGAGTCGGACGTCCCGAAGGGGCTCGACAAGATCGTGATGAAGCTCATCGCCCGCGACGCCAACGCGCGTTACCAGAAGGCCAAAGAAGTTCTGGCCGACCTGGAGCTTTGCAAGGAGGATCCGCAAGGCTTCGATCCGCGCTCGGCGTTCGACGATGAGGGCGTTACCGCCAAGTGGGAACAGGCGAAAGTCTGCGTCGCCAAGAAAGACTTCGATCAGGCACTGCGCCTGGCCCAGGTCGTGTTGAGCCGCAAGCCCGATTCGGCGGAGGTCCATGCGCTGGTCGGCAAGGCGCAAGCCGGCGCCGGGGCTGGCGACGAAGCTGTCGCCTCTTTCGCAAAAGCGATGGAGCTGGAACCCGAGAACGATCAGCACCGGCTCGATTGCGGCATCGCCCTTTATGGCTTGAAACGCTTCGACGAAGCCTTGGAGGAGTTCCAGAAGATCCTGGACCTGGTGCCCGACAATCCGTACGCCAAGCGATACATCGGGCTTTGCCAGCAAGCCAAGGCAGCCGCCTCGCAACCACCGGCGGGCTCCACGCCTACCGGTGGGACCGCGGTGCCCACATCCAACCCGGGAGCCGTGCGGGTACCGTCCTCGCCCGGCGCAGTCCGCCCTCCTTCGGGTCCGGGCAAGGTCAAGACGATCACCATCCCGACCATTTCGGCACCGCCTGTGCCGGCAACCTCGAAGGTCGCCTACGTGTGGTGGGGATGGGCCGCTTTCAAGAGCGGTAGGCCGCTTTCCGGGGTCTTTTTCTCGTTGCTGGAAGTGGCCAACATCGGGCTGATCGCCCTGCCCTGGACGCCCTTCTGGCCCGAGCTGCTGAAGCCGGGCGGGCCGCTCGCGGCACTGTTCGTCGCCGGGGGACCGCTAGCGACGGCCGCTGCTTTCAAGGAGTGGACGGTTTCGGGTCCCGCAATCTTCCTGTTCCTTATCCTCGAATTAGTGCTACCCTCGAAACTCGGGCCGGGGAATCCGGCATCCTGATGCAGGACCTGCTCACTTTGACTCGAAACGTGACGTTCGTCAGCCGCACAGACATAGGTCTGATGCGGAAGCAGAACGAAGACAACTTCTACGTACCTTCGGCAGAGCAAGCCAACGGGGCTGCTCCGCAGTTGTTTGCCGTCGCCGACGGGATGGGCGGCCATCGCGGCGGGAAAATGGCCAGCCAGCTCGCAGTCGACACGCTGGCTTCCAGCTACGCGACGGCCCAACCCGACGCCAGCGCCGAGATCCGCATCGTGAAGGCCGTGCAGGACGCCAACCTGAAGGTCTTCGAGACCTCGGCCACCGTACCCGAGTTTTTCGGCATGGGGACCACTCTCACCAGCCTGGTGGTGCTTGGCTCCGAGGCAATCGTGGGCCACGTCGGCGACAGCCGTCTCTACCACTTCAGCCGGGGCCGTCTGACGCAGGTCACGCTGGATCACTCGCTGGTCGCGCAAGCGGTCCGGGAAGGAATCCTCACGCCGGAGCAGGCGCGCATTCACCCGCAGCGCAACATCATCACGAAGGCGCTTGGTACACGCTCGGATATCGAGGTGGACACGGCCCACGTGGCCCTCGACGCGGGCGATCTCTTGCTGCTGTCGAGCGACGGTCTCCACGGGCTGGTGGAGGACGACGAGCTCAAGGAGATCATGGAGGCGCACCAGCGGGACTTGGAGCAGCTCTCCCAGGAACTGGTGCAGGCGGCGCTGGACCACGGTGGCAGCGACAACGTCACGGTGGTCCTGATTCGCTACGACGGCGAAGGAGCCGTTGCGCGTCAGTAGCCGCGCCGCCAAAGCCCCGGGCTACTTGGCACCGGCTTCGGCTTCGACGGGCTTGGCGACCCTGCGGCGCACCCAGGCGTCCAGGTGAGCCGCGACCAGCTCGGGCAGGACGCAACGGTTCTCGGTAGTCACCTCGAGGACCGATACGTCAGCCCGGCGCTTGAGCGACTCGATGAAGGGCGTCCCATACAACGGGACCGTCGCCAGCACGGGCCGCTCGCTCGAAAGCGCAGCCAGCACGGCTTGCTGCAGCAGCCGCGAGAGCGATTCGTGGCGTCCGATCTCGTCGATCGCGACGACCTGGCAACAGAGGATGGCCCGCTCCACGGCCATGATCCCCTTCGTCTCCAGGTCCCGAAGATCGATGCCGATCAGACTTTCGACTTCGAAACGGCGGATCAAGTTCTTCCTCGAAAACTGGCGATTGTTGCCCTCGAACGTGACGAGCTTGAAGTCCCGCAAGCGTGCCTGCGGGTCCAGCGCCTGCGTGTAGAAACCGCCGAACTTGGCCTTGGCCTGCGCGATCACCTTCTGGACGACGGTCGTCTTGCCTGCCCTGGGCAGGCCCGTCAACAGGATATTCTTGGCAGTGACCATGTGCTCGAGGGCCGACGCCGGCGCCGGACGTGCCGGTCACCGCATGCAAGGCCAGAACTCGGTTTACCAGTATATCTCTGCCGCGAGCGCGCCGCCACCGCCCGGGGACTAGTAGATCGTTTTCAAATCAACGCTACAGTCCAAGTATCATGGTTCATGCCAAGAG
>JACQFU010000415.1 GCA_016199905.1 Candidatus Wallbacteria bacterium | reverse complement strand
GGCAGGGAGCTTCGCCGCGAGCGCGACGTCGTGGATCGTCAGCGCCGTAGGGCGCGCTCCGGTCTGCTCGATCGTGAATCGCGTCGCCTCCGTTCCGAGGTCGATCCCGAACGAGAGATCCGCGCCGAACGGATCGGCGAGAGGAACGACGAGGTCGCTGACGCGAACGTGAGCCGGCGATTCACCCGCCGTCCGGATCCGCATCCCGGGCGGCAACGTCGCCAGGGATTGCACGAACGCGAGGGCTTCCGGGAGCAGGTTCACAGCGATCCCCGACGGCCCGGCGCAGACGAGTCGGCCGGATTCGAACACCCCTTGGGCGCGAACCTCGACGACCGCCTTCTTCTGGACGTGGCCTGCGCCTCGACGTGGACCCCGGCCCCCTCCCAACCGAGGAGTTTCGTGTCGAAGCGGAGCTCCGCGGGATTCCCGGGGGCGATCGTGACGTGCGCGGAGGGACTCTCGAGTCCCGTGTGCACTCCGGCGGCGCTCAAGGAATCGCTCTCGAGCAGGATGCGCGCCGGCAGATCGACGTCGACGCCGCAGCGCAGGCGCTCGAATGTCTTCGCGATCCCCTCGAGGTTCAGCGCAGTCGCGTCGGGGATCGGCAGCTCGAGGTTCGTGATCGCGACGGTCCACGGCTTCTCCGTCTCCTCCCAGGTCGACAGCAAGGTGATCCTCGACAGCGCCGGCGCCGAGAAGTTGCTGGGCAGCGGCGACATGCTCTACTCGCCGATCGGGCAGGCCAAGCCCGTGCGCTTGCAGGGCAGCTTCATCAGCGAGGAGGAGGTGCGCAATCTGGTGGCGCACCTGAAGACCTGCGGCGAGCCGGAGTACACCAACATCGTCGAGGAAGTGATGGATCCCGAGACCGACACGGCCGGCGAGGGACTGGCCGACGACAAGTTCGGCGAGTGCGTGCGCATCGCCGTCGAGCAGCAGGAAGCCTCGACCTCGATGCTGCAGCGCCACTTGAAGATCGGCTACAACCGGGCCGCGCGGATCATCGAGGCCATGGAGGCCCGCGGGATCATCTCGGGCCCCGAGAGCGGCAAGCGGCGCAAGCTGCTCATCAGCGCCTCCGAGGCCGAGCGGTTCATCAACGCCGGCCGGTAGGCGGCGCCCTCGCGCCAGCCCAGGCACGTCCAACTCCCGGAAGACGGATGCACACCAGCGACTCCAACCTGCCCCCGATCCAGCTCGAGAACTCGCTCACCCGCCGCTGCGAGCCGCTCGTGCCGCAGGTGCCGGGGCGCGTCGGGATGTACGTCTGCGGCGTCACCGTCTACGACCACTGCCATCTGGGCCACGCCGTCCCCGCCGTGGTCTTCGACGCCATCCGGCGCTACCTGGAGTACCGCGGCTACCTGGTGGACTTCGTCGTCAACTTCACCGACGTCGACGACAAGATCATCAACCGCGCCCACGCCGAGGGCAGCGACTACCTGGCCGTATCGGAGCGATTCATCGCCAGCTACTTCGAGGACATGGACCGGCTGGGCGTGCGGCGAGCGAGCCTCTACCCGCGCGCAACCCAGCACATCCCCGAGATGCACGAGATGATTCGAGTCCTGATGGACAAAGGAGCCGCCTACGCCGTCGAAGGCGACGTCTACTTCGACATTGCCCGATTTGCAGGTTACGGGAAGCTCAGCGGCCGCAAGGTCGAGGAGCTGCTCGCGGGCGCCCGCATCGCGGCGGACAGCCGGCTGCGCCAGCCTGCGGACTTCGCGCTCTGGAAGGGCGCCAAGCCCGGCGAACCCGGTTGGGACAGCCCCTGGGGGCGGGGCCGCCCGGGCTGGCACATCGAGTGCTCTGCCATGGCTTGCCGCTATCTGGGCCAGACCTTCGACATCCACGGCGGCGGCCTGGACCTGGTCTTCCCTCACCACGAAAACGAGATCGCCCAGTCTGAAGCCGCCACGGGACAGCCCTTCGCCCGCTACTGGATGCACAACGGCATCCTCAACCTGGGCGGCCAGAAGATGTCCAAGTCGATCGGCAACGTCCTCGGCCTCAAGCTCCTCTTCCAGAAGCACTCCCCCGACGAGCTGCGCCAGTACCTGCTCGGCACCCACTACCGGAGCCCGCAGAACTTCGAGGAGGACGGCCTCGAAAAGGCCGCCAGAGCCCATTGCCGCTTCACCAACGTCTTCGAGCGCGTGACGCGCGTGCTCGCAGGCGCCGGAAAAGGTGCCGGTGGCTCCGAGGGGCAGGCCGCGCTCGCCCAGCCGCTCCGGAAAGCCACGGACCAGGCTCAGGGGCGATTCCATCAATGCATGAGCGACGACTTCAACACCGGCGGGGCCCTGGGCGCCCTCTTCGAGCTTGCCGCAGAGCTGAACCGCTCGCTCCAGTCCGCCGAGACCGACGGGTTGAGCGAGGGACTGGCCGCGCCCGTGCGGCAGGCCCGCGCCACGCTTTCCGAGTTGCTGGGCGTCCTGGGGTTCTCGACGGCTCCCGCCGCAGCCCCCGCCGCCGCCCGGAGCTCCAAGTTGACCGGCAAGCTCGTCGAGCTTCTCGTCGAGCTGCGCCTGGACGCCCGCAAGGCCAAGGACTTCGCCCTGGCCGACACCATTCGCAAACGACTCTCCGAGCTTGGCGTGGAGCTCAAGGACTCCCCTACCGGCACCACGTACTCCCTGAAGGTCTGAGCTCCGATGCCCAAATTCGACGTCGCCGGCAGCACCCGCGTTCTCTACGGCATCCACCCCGTCGCGGAGGCGCTGCGCGTCGCGGGCCGCGTGAAGGCCCTCTATCTGGAGCAGGGCAGCCAGAGCCCCACGTTGCGCAAGATGGGCGACCGGGCTCGGGCGGCCGGGATCCGCGTCGAGACTTGCGATCGCGGCAAGCTTTTCCGGCTTTCGGACTCGACGCATCACCAGGGTGCCGTGGCCGAAGCGTGTCCTCTCGGCAACGGCAGCCTCCGCGGCTTGCTGAAGGACCACCCCTCGGAGTCGCTCATGGTGTTGCTCCTGGACCGGGTCCAAGACCCGCAGAACCTGGGCAACATCTATCGCACCGCGGAGGCGTCGGGCGTGGCGCTGGTCTTCCTGCCGGCCAAGGAGACGGTGTCCCATCAACTCGGCTCCGTGGCCAAGGCCTCCGCCGGCGCGGTGGAGCATGTGCCGACAGTCGTGGTCGGGGGCCTCAAGCAGCCGCTCCAGGAACTGAAGGAGGCGGGCTTTCGCATCTACGGACTGGACCAAGGCGGCGCTTCGGACTGCTGGTCCACCGAGTACCCGGGCCGCACGGCGCTGCTGGCCGGGGCGGAGGGGACGGGGCTGAGCAAGCCCGCGCGCGACCTCTGCGACGAACTGGTGAGCGTGCCGATGCTGGGTCGCGTCGAGTCGCTCAACGTGACCAATGCCGTGGCCGTCGTGCTCTACGAGATCCTGCGACAGCGTCGCCAAACAGAAACCAGTTGACGACGGAACAGGCAGCGCCTAGCATGCGCCGCTCATGCGCTTCTCCAGACTTCTGCTCGTGCTGCTTGTCTTGCCGCTCCTCTCAAGCCGGGTTGGGGCCAAGGGGCACGAGGGCCCGGACAAGATCGATCCCGACAGGCCCGGGTTCACCGACGGCGCCGGGATTGTCCCTGACGGCGCCTTTCAAGTGGAGGGCGGCTTGGTGTTCGACCGCGACGCCGCCACCACCGGAAGCAGCCTGGGCGACTGGAACGTCCGCCTGGGACAAGGCAACAACTGGGAGGTTCGCCTGGGTCTGCCGAGCTATCGCCAGGAGAGCGATCCCTTTTCCGAGACCCGGGGCTTCCAGGATTTCCGGGCCGGATTCAAGCTGGGCCTCACCGACCCGGAGTTGAAGGCGCCTCACTGGGCCGTGGAGGGTCAGCTCACGGCGCCGACCGGTGCCGTCGGGCTTGGCGATCAAGTCTGGCAACCACGGCTGGGCGCGATCATGGAGGATCGCCTGAGCTACTGGTGGTCGCTGACGGCCAACGTGCATTTCGCGCGGGCCGCCACGGCCGGCGCGCGCTTCGACCAGTGGCAGGGAGGCGTCTCGCTGGATCGCAAGCTGAAGCCGGGCTTCCGGGCCTATGTCGAGATTTTCCTGCTGACCCCGGGCACGGCCGGAGGCGGCGACTCCACATTGCTCACCGGCGGCCTCTACAAGCGGCTCGGCAAATCCCTGCAGCTCGACGCCAGCTACGGCACGGACCTCTCCGCGACGGGCACCAACCACTTCGTGCAGGTCGGCGTTGCGCGACTGTGGGACTAGCCCCCAATTGGCGGCTCAATACCACCAGCTTCCGGTCCTTCCGCCTAGAACCCGTCGCGGAGCGTCTTGACGGAAGAGGGACCGGGGGCCCCGGCGGGCGATGAGGGTGCGGGGGGACGGACTTCCGTTTGCGGGGAGGCGGTCGGGCCGGCGTGGAGCTCCTCGCCCGCCGTGAGAACTCTACTGTCCCGGGTTGCCAGGTCCAGCACGGCGACTTTGCCTTCCTGGACGCGGACGAGAGTGCCGGAGTCGGCGGATGTTTCGACTGTGAATCGGGTGCCCAGGACGCTGGCGAGAACGTGCGGCGTACGAAGGCTGACCGGGGCGCGCGCGTGGACCTCGACCCGGCCGCGAGACAGAAGGAGCTCGGCGGTGCCGAGATAAGACAACTCGGCGGCCGCCGAAATCTCGATCGTGGTGCGGTCCGGCAAAGTGAGCTGGGCACCGGTGCCTGCGGTGCGAAGTCGGCCGCCGGCGGTGAGCGTGGCTGCCGGGGCCGAAACCGGCCGCCAGTCGGCGGAGCCGGCGTCAGAAAGCTGCAGCGGACCGCGTGGCGCGAGCGTTGCGGACGTCCCCTGTGGCAGGGGCGCCGGCGCTTTGGCGACGACCGTCTCCGCTCGTGTCGTGGCCGGTGCCTCGAACCGGCTCGGGGCCGGCCAGAAGGCGACGGTGGCCGCCACGCCGACGGCCAGGCCCAGGAGGAAACGCCAAAGTCCGCCTGCCGAGGCGCGCGCAGGCGGTCCCGGCATCCAGCGGGGAAGGCCATCGGCGGCCTGGCGCCGGGCCGCGGCGCGGACTCGCGTCATGACGCGTTGCGTCATGACGTCGGGAGGTTCGACGCTGACATCGGCGGACAGCCGGGCGACCACGGCGGACAGGCCCTCCAGGTCGGCGCTGCAGCTCTCGCAGACCGCCAGGTGGGCGTCGAATTCGCCGGCCGCAGCCTCCGCACCATTCGCGGGGCCGGTGGCGCGCTGCTCGAGGAAGGGGCGAAAGCGCTCACACGGCATCTGCGTTCACCCCCCGGACCCCGGCGGCCTGCGACTGCAGCTTCCGCAGGGCGCGATGGACGCGGCTTCGGAGCGTGGCCTCCCCCAGGCCGGTGACGCCCGCGATCTCCTCGTAGGTCAGATCGTCGACGAACCGCATCAGCAGCATCTCCGCGTCTTCCAGGTCGATCCGGGCCAGCAGGCGCATCAACTTGTCGCGCTCCGCCAGCCGCTCCATCGGGGTGGGCCCGGCCGCGGACAGCTGGGCGTCGCGTTGGGCCAGCGCCTGCTCGCTCTGGCGCACCTTGCGGCGCCGGAAGTGGTCGAGGCACAGGTTCAGTCCGATCCTGTAGAGCCACGTCTTGAAGGACGACTGCCCGGCGTCGAACCCGCTCAGGCTTCTGTAGGCCTTGAAGAACGCCTCCTGGGTCAACTCTTCCGCCACGTCGCCGTCCCTCACTCGGTTGAGAACAAAGTTGTAGAGCGGTTTCTGGTACAGCCGGACGATCGCCTCGAACCCATCGGCATCGCCGCCGATGACTCTTGCCAGCTGTGCATCGATGTCGGGCTCCACGACCGTCCTCTCATACGCAGCCGGGCGCCCCGGCGTTGCAGGAAATTCGGCTAGAACTGCGCTTCGCCGCTGATGTTGATACCGCGGAGATCGAAGTCCTCGAAGCTTCGCGGGCGCGAAAGCTGCTGGTCGATCGTGTAGGCGCATCGCCAGGTGAGACGATGGCGAGTCCCCGTCTCGGCCTCCAGACCGATGTTGCTGATCTTCTCTATCGAGGTTCTGGCGCCGTCGGTGTCGAGCACGGTGTAGTCCGTGAAGACGCTCAGCTCCGGCGAGAGCTGGTAGCTGAGCGAGGCCCCGCGCGTCGTCGCGTTCTCGCGCAGCGCCAGCACGTCGAGCGTCGTGGGGTTGATCTCCAGATACGCGATGCTCCCGCCGATGTTCAAGCGATTGTTCACCAGCAACCAGTAGGCGTCGGTCTGCTTGCTGCGCACCAGCTCGGCATACCCTCTGGAGTTGTTGCGGTTGTGCCGATCGTAGAACCGGAAATTGACCCCGATGTTGTCCAGCGGCCGGGCCTGGAGGTCCAGCCGCTGGTCGCTCTGGCGATCGAAGATGAGCGACGGCGAGTGGCCGGCGACCAGGTCGGTCGACGGCAGGTTGTCGATGGACGTCTCCTTCTGGAAGTAGGTGGCCGACAGCCACGGCTTGAAGCGGAAGAACGCCCGCCCGAAGATATCGTCGTAGAGCGGCTCTTCGGCCACACGGAACGGGGCCAGGTCGGCGCGCGTCGCGACGGTCGTGAGGCCCAAGAGGTCGAATCCGGGTCGCAGCAAACGCTCGCGATGGACCCGCCGATGCTCGCGGCCCACCTGCACGCTGTAGCCGCTGCTCTGGGTGTAGGCCAGCACGGCTCTCGCGCCCGCCAGGCTGTCGGTGCGCGCGGTGAGCTGAAGGTCCTCCGGCGAGTCGCGGTAGCTGGCGCGCGTTTCCAGCTTGAGCCCTTCCACGCCCATCAACTGGTACATCAGGCCACGGAACTCGTAGACGTCCACTTGACTCTCTCGCGCCAACGACTCCAGATAGGACATCGTCCGCCGGTAGCTGGCCTGAAGGTCTGTCTGACCCTCCATCACCGTGCGAGTGGCCGATAGCGCAAACCCGCGAGTGCTCGTGTCGTTGGTGGGGTCGTGCCGGTCGTGGTAGTCGATGTGCGGGACGTTCACGTCCAGGTCGAAGCCGGGCAGATGAGCGTGAGCGTCCAGCGCGTACGCCTCGTCGTAGTAGGAGCGGTCCTTGTCGAAGCCGATGCCTCGGAGCGCGTTGACGTCGTAGGTGAGCTTCACCGGCACCTGGCCGAACTTCCTCAGCTGAAGATCGCCCCAGAAGTGCTGCCGCTCGGTGGGCAAGGGGACCGGCAGGTCGAAGAACGTGCTGTCCGTAAAATTGTGCTGCGTCGAGAAGTACGGCAGGTCCTTGAAGCCGATGGCCAGGCCCAGGTCCTGGTCGGAGGGGCTTCGCAACTTCAGGTCGAGCGCAGTGGTGGTCGAGAAGTTCTTGTAGAGGTCGAGCCGGGCAAGCGACATCGGATAGGGGTCCGAGTACCAATCGAACGCCTCCGCCAGGTTCCCCGAGCGGTCGGTGTAGAACATCGCTCGGACGCCGATGACGCCGCCGAAGGTCTGCTCCCCGGAGGTCGTGTCGGTGGACTTGGCGCTCGTGGACGGCTTCTTCGGCTCTGCCTTCTTCGGCACCGGAAGGGGCCGCTCGGCGCCGAGGAGTCCCGACGCGCAAAGGACGGCGGCCAGGAGCCAGCTCGCCCTTCGGGTCAACGTCGCTCCCATACTCTCACCTGGGAATGAACAGCTGGTCCAGGTTGGAGCCGTGGATGTCCCGGTGGCATTGCGCGTTGTAGCAGGTGGGACCTGGCCGGTGCGCCACGCGGTCGGTGTGGCATCGCAAGCACAGTCCCCTCCCGGGGACGATCAGGAGGTCGCGATTGGGCGAACCGTGTGGCGCATGGCAGGTGGTGCACTGGTGCGTCAAATCGCCGCTCACCGAGTCGTGCTCGAAGAGAAACGGTCCGCGTGTCTCCGCGTGACAGCGAACGCACAGCTCCTTGCCATCGCGCCGAAGCAGGTCGGCGCCGTTGCGCGCGGAGTAGGGTTGGTGACAGTCGATGCAGTGGATCTTGCCCTCGCGCTGCGACGAGAGCGCGTTGGAGCCTTCGCGCTTCAGCGGGTGGTGCGAACGCATCTGAAACTTGGCCCACTGGTCCTGGTGGCATTTGAAGCAGAGGCGGTCGGGCTCGTCGCGCAGGGAGGGCGGGTTCTTCGGCTTGTGGGCGCTGTGGCAGGTGGTGCAACTGATGAAGGCCTCCTGGTGGCCCGTCACGTGCCACTCCAGGCGCCGGACTCGTCGCTGGTCCTCGTGGCACGACAGGCACAGGCGGCTCACGGCCAGGTGGGGCAGCTTCACGGGGTTGGCGATGGCACCCATCGAATCGACGTGTTCGCTGCCCGGGCCGTGACAGCCCTCGCAGCCGCGCCGCTCGAGCGGGACGCTCTTGTTGTTCTTGATCAGGCCGTAGAGCGTGTGGGGCTGGTTCTCGCCCTTCTCGGAGTGGCAGAAGACGCACGAGTCGTCGCCCGCGTACCGGGACCGCAACTGGTCCGGGAACACCTTCTGCAGCGCCTCGTCGAGGACGGGCTGGGACCGCTCCACCGCAGCGGGCTCCGGCGGCAATGCGCCCGGCTTGCCGCTGGGCGTCAGGACAATGCGCGCGCGGGGACGCGTGGGCGCCGGGATCAGACCCGCGGGCAGCGACACCTTCTTCGGGAGGATAGGCGGTGGAGGGATGCGCCGCGCCGGGAGCGCAGCGGGCTTTCGGCCGGCAGCGGCGGCGCTGCCGGCCACCTCGCTTCCGAAGCCGTAGCGCTCCATCTCTTCGCGGGAGACGGCGAAGAGCAGGCTCATCCCGCCTGCGGCGAGCACGGCCAGGAGCGTTGCCAGCGGCCGTCTTGGCCTACGAATCGAAGGGAGCATACTCTGGGTTCGGGGCCGCATCGGGAGCCGCCTTCGAGGACGGCCGCTGCACATTCAGCCCTCGGGCGAGCCGTGCCAGCCCGTCGTCGGGATTGATGATGGTGACGGTGAGTAGGCCGGCAGGCAGGTTCCCGGGGAGGTGGAGCAAGAGCCTCGTGGTGCCGAGGAACTCCACGGAGCGGACCTGGGTGGCCGGGAAGTCCGGAGTGTCGCGAAAGGCCGTGCCGACGAACGCCGAGAACTCCGGCAAGAAGCCCGTGCCGCTGACCGTGACCGTCGCGGCGACCCCCTGAGTGACCGCCGCCGGGGCGATGGAAACGACCCGAGGCTGCGACTGGGGGCGGACGATGGGCCCGAGCGGCGTGTCGAGGTCGGCGCAGCCCCAGGCGGCCAGCGCCATCACTGCCAGCGCAAATGCGAACGGGAAGCTACGAATGGAGACTGCCATCCACGTCTATCTATCGACAGAAGTGGATGGCAAATTGCGTTTTTTGTGCGATCTCCTACTTCAGGAACGCCTCCAGCTCTCCCGGAGCCAACGCATCCTTTCCATCGGAACCTATCACGAGCGCCTTCCCGGCCAGGACCACGATGACCTTCTCACCCAGGGCCAGCGCCTTCTTCAAGTCCTTGCGGGAGAACGCGATGTCGAAGTAGGCCTTGCTGCCGTACTTCACCTTCAGCTCCGGCATTCCGGTCTTGTATGCCGTGTCGGTCCAGACGCCGTCCTTGAGCGCGAAGGTGTGGCCGTCGGCCTCGCGTTCGGTGATCACGCGCCCCTCGGACTTGCCGGGGGCCTCGGCGTCCTTGAGTTCCCTCACGGCCTTGGAGGCTTCGATGGCCTGCGCTCCCGAGTCGGCCCTCATGTAATTGCTGATGCTCTCGGTCGCGGGCGCTGCGGGGGCGCCGGCCGAGCCTCCGCCGCGGGCGAGGTCCATCGGCGGCGGCGGAGCGGCCGACACGGCCGGCTGCGGCGCCGACATCGGAACGGCGCCGGCCCTCTCGGAGCTCTTGGCGCGATAGGCGCCGCCTGGGGCTTGCGGAACCGGGGCCATCTCGAGGAGCGGCTTGTTGGCGAGGCCCTTGTCGACGAAGCTGGAATCCCTTGCGACCTGCTGGTTCTCATCCACGACCAGGTAGCTCGTGTAAGGCGTGACGATGCCGTACTTTCGGGCCAGCTGGATCACTTCGTCCTTCAACTCGGCTTGCTCTCCGTTCTTGCGGATTTCCTCCAGGAGATAGCCGACGCGGCGGGTGGCCCAGAGCCGGGGAATGAACTCGCGCTCCAGCTCCTCCTTGGGAAACTTGGCGTCGTAGCTGTACTCCACCTTCTTCCCGTTGACGGTCCCCGTGAGCTTGATCGAAGTGTCGATGCCCTCTTTGTAGCGCCCGTAGAGCACCAGCTGCGTGCCCTGGTAGAGGTCGGGCAGCTTGGTCGGATAGACCTGGCTGGTGGCGACTTTGCCGAAGTCGAGGGTCAGATCCGACAGCACGGGGTGGCTGATCTTGGAGTAGAAGTTGGAGACCTTGACCTCGATGTCCTCATGGGGGGAGATGTAGACCGGGACGCCTCGGTTCTCGTCGGAGAGCGTGTCGAGCAGCTTGGCGTTCAAGTCCACACCCACGCCGAGTGCGAACAGTCGGGCGGCCTTGCCGTTGTTCTTCGAGGCCCGCGAGACGATGGTCTGGGGATCGGTGATGCCGACCGTTGGGCGGCCGTCGGTCATGAAGACCAGGACGGCTGGACGGGTGCTGTCCTTGAGTTGATCGAAGCCGCTCTTGAGCGCCTCGTCGATTGCGGTGCCGCCCCCGGCCTCCAGTTTGTCGATCCAGCTGACGGCCTTCTTGATCTCGTCGGGCTTGGCGTCCACGAGCGAAGCCGCGTAGCCATCGACGTCGGTGCTGAACCTCAGCACGTTGAAGCGGTCGCCCGGGTTCAAGGCCCCGACGCAGTACTTGAGCGCCTCTCGGGCCTGGCGCATCTTCTCGCCTCGCATGCTGCCCGAGGTGTCGAAGACGAAGCAGACGTCGCGGCTGACGATGTTGGCCTTGTCGATCTCCTGTTTCGGAGCCAGCATCAGCATGAAGTAGCCATCCTCGGCGGACTTCTTGGAGCAGAGGAGGTTGAGGCCGAAGTCCTTCTCGGAGGCGCTGATGAACAGGGAGAAGTCGTTTTCGGGGACGGCCCTGGCGTCTTCGAAGCTGGCGCGCGCGGTGCGGTCGTCGGTCTTGTGGATGGCGACGGAGTTGGAAGGGCTGTAGACCGACTTGAGCGGGATCTGCGAGCTGATCTTCACGTCGACGGTCAGCTCCTGGGGCGGGCTGTCCTTCAAGCCCTTGAGGGGGTAGCGGTACTCGGCCAGCCCGGCGTCCATCGCGAGCGGCTGCTGGACGGTGATCTCGATCCGCTGGTCGCCGTGGGGCGGCACGGGATAAACGCGCGCCTGGAACAGGTTCTCGCCGACGTATTCGAGCAGTCCCGGGTCCTTGCGCTGGCGGACGATTTCCTCGTAGATGGAGCGAGCCTTTTCTTTCTCCATCATCTCGGCCTTCTCGCGCTTGCCGTCGATCCAGAGCGCAAATTCGGTGACGCTGGCGCCTGCGGGCAGCGGGAAGACGTAGGTGGCCTCGAGCTGGCGGTCGGTGTTGTTGTAGAAGACC
>JACQFU010000412.1 GCA_016199905.1 Candidatus Wallbacteria bacterium | reverse complement strand
GCTCTGGGAGCGGATCCCATGTTCCTGGCGGGTGATTGTTTGGAAACGATCTACCAGGACCCGGTCCCCGGGGCGTTTGGGCCCTGGCACGCGCGTTGCGGAGTTGCTCCCCGGCTTACCGAACCAACAGGGGGGACCCGCACACGGATGTTCAGACCCGATTCGCACATTCTCAGCCTCACCTGGCCTCGTCAGCACGGCGCGTGGACCATCCTCGCGGCGAGCGCGGCGCTGGGTTTCGCGGTCGGGGGTCCGGTGCGGGTGCCCACCCTGTTCCTCGCGACCGCCGTGTTCTGCGGATTCCTCGGCCGGCAAGCCGCAGAGACGTGGTTGGGGCTGGCGAGGGGAGACGCGAGACGAAACGCGGTAGCGGCCCTTTACCTCCTGTACCTCGGTCTCTGCATCACGACGGGGCTGGCAGCGGCGGCGCACGGGCTGTGGTTTCTGCTGCCGATAGGGGCAGCGGGGATGTCGGCAGCGGCGGCCAGCCTCCTCCTGGGGCGCCTGGGCCGGAGCGCTTCGCTGGCCGTGGACCTGGTCGGCCTCGCAGGGCTGGGACTGGTCGCGCCGGCGTTCGAATACTGCACGTCGGGCGAGCTCACGCAACGAACGGCGGCGCTCTGGCTGCTCAGCACGCTCTTCTTCGCTGGACGCCCGTTTCAGGTCCGCTTCTTCACGCGTCATCGCGCCGCGCAATCGTCGCTCTCGCAGCGCCTGCGGGCCGGATGGCCAACGCTGGCTTATCAGAGCTTTGCCCTGATCGCGGCCCTCGGACTCGCGGCTGCGACGCACGCCGCGAACCCTTGGCTGGTGTCGCTGGCGTTTCTGCCCGTGGCCGCGCTGGCCGCCGTGAGCGTGATGCGAGGGCCCGGTTCGCCGCTTCCCATCTGGAAGATCGGCTGCCTCGAAGGGTTGCAGGCGCTGAACTTCGTGGTCTTCGCCGCTCTGGCGTTGAAGCTGGCGTAAGGGGCCGCGCGGAGTCCGAGAAAGGACCCGAACGGGCGGCGGTCCTGTCCGCGCCAGCGGTCGTGACGCGCTCACACCGCGCGTCACCCAAGTAACGAATTGAGCGCAATCGATCCGGGGCGGTGACTGAGGTCATCGGGTTCGCGCCGGCAAGCGGACCCATGGCTTGCGGCTTGCGGCAGGGTCGTGCTCGCGCGCTGCGCGTTCCGGCTCATCGCGGCGAGCAGGAGGGCTGATGAATACCGCCGAGATCCAGGGGATTGTCGCGAAGCATCAGGGCCACCCGGGTGAGGTCCTCTCCATCCTGGAGGACCTCCAGTCGCGCTTCAGTTACCTGCCCGAAGAAGCGCTGCGCTTCGTCGCCGAAAAGACGGGCCGGCCACTGCGCGACCTGTACGGCGTCGCCACCTTCTACAAGATGTTCAGCTTCCGCCCGCGGGGCAAGCACCTCGTGAGCGTCTGTCTGGGCACGGCGTGCCACGTGCGGCGCGCCACGCTGGTGGCCGAGGAGTTCGAGCAGAAGCTGGCTGTGAAGCCGGGGGAGACCACGCCGGACAAGCAAATCACGCTGGAGACGGTGAACTGCGTGGGCGCCTGCGCCCTGGGCCCGATCGTCGTCGTCGACGGACACTACTTCCCGAACGTGAAGAGGACGACCGTGCAGAAGATCCTCGAGCGCACGCGCAACGAGGGCCCGCGGGACGATCCGAACAAGGACCCGCGGATCTTCCCGGTGGAGGTGCGCTGTCCGCGCTGCAACCACACGCTGATGGACCCCGAGAACCCGCTCGAGGGCCACCCGTCGGTGCGCGTCACGATCAGCTTCGGCGCCAACCACGGCTGCCTGAGGCTCTCGTCGCTGTACGGCAGCTTCACCATCGCCTGCGACTTCGAGACGCCGCCTGACGCGGTGGTGCATTTTTTCTGCCCGTACTGCCACGCCGAGCTGCTGGGCGCCACGAGCTGCATGGAATGCGCGGCGCCGATGGTCCCGATGGTCATCGAAGGGGGAGGCATCGTCCAGATCTGCTCGCGTTACGGGTGCAAGGGGCACCTGCTGGATCTCTGACGCTGGAGGCGCGCGGCCATGAACAAGTTCATCGACGTCAAGGAGTTCGGCAGCTTCCGGCGGCTAGTGCTGGAGGAGCGGACCAAGGGCGACGCGGCTCCACGGCTGGTGACCTGCGCGGGCACGTGCGGCCAGCTGAGCGGGGCCAGCGACATCATCCGGGTGATCAAGCGTGAGATGGCGCAGCGGAACCTGCAGGGAAAAGTGAGCCTCAGGATCACGGGCTGTCAGGGGTTCTGCGAGCTCAACCCATTCATCCTGGTGGAGCCCTCCGGCAACTTTTATCCCAAAGTGAAGATGGCGGACGTGCCGCGCATCATGGACGCGGCGATGACGCAGAAGGTCGTCCCCGAGCTGTTGCACCGAGGACCCGAAGGCGCCGGTCCCTACAGGACGCAGCAGGAGATGCCGTTTTATCACAAGCAGACGCGCAGGGTCCTTGGCGCCAACCAGCACATCGACCCGATCCGCATCATGGACTACATCGCTCACGGTGGGTACGGCGCGCTGCAAAAGGCCCTGGCCAGCCTCGATCCGGACTGGATCATCGACCAGGTGTCGCGCTCGGGCCTTCGCGGGCGAGGCGGCGCCGGGTTCCCGACCGGCCTGAAGTGGAAGCTGGCGCACAAGGCGGGCGACGGCTCGCGCGACAAGTACGTCGTTTGCAACGCCGACGAGGGCGATCCGGGGGCCTACATGGACCGCGGATTGCTCGAAGGAAACCCGCACGCGATTCTCGAAGGCATGCTGCTCTGCGCGATCGCGATCGGCGCCGACAAGGGCATCCTCTACGTCCGCGCCGAGTACCCGCTGGCCATCAAGCACGCGCTGATCGCCATCCGGCAGGCCCGCGAGTTCGGACTGCTGGGCCAAGACCTCCTCGGCACCGGTCTGGACTTCGACGTCGAAGTGGTGCGAGGGGCGGGCGCCTTCGTGTGCGGAGAGGAGACGGCGCTGATCAAGTCGATCGAGGGGCAGCGGCCCGAACCGCGCGAGCGGCCGCCGTATCCCATCGACAGCGGCATCCGCAACCGGCCGACCTGCATCAATAATGTAGAGACCTTCGCCAACATCCCGCTCATCCTGACGGAGGGGGCCGAGTCGTACGCCTCGGTCGGCATTCCCGGCAACACGGGCACGAAGATCTTTTCGCTGGTGGGGAAGATCAAGAACACGGGTCTGGTCGAAGTCCCGCTCGGGACGCCCATCCGGAACGTCGTGTTCGACATCGGCGGCGGTCCGCAGGGCAAGAACGCCATCAAGGCCGTGCAGACAGGCGGCCCCTCCGGCGGGTGCATCCCGGCGCCGATGTTCGACCTGAAGCTCGATTACGACAGCCTGGCCCGGGCCGGGACGATCATGGGCAGCGGCGGGATGATCGTGATGGACCAGTCGACCTGCATGGTCGACGTGGCGAAGTACTTCACGAAGTTCCTGGCCGAGGAGTCGTGCGGCAAGTGCTTCACGTGCCGCAAGGGCATCCAGCGGATGCACGAGATCCTGGAGGACGTGACGACCGGAAAGGCGTCAATGGAGCATCTGGGTCTTCTGGAGCAGTTGGCCTGCACGGTGAAGGACACCACGCTCTGCGGCCTGGGGCGCACCGCGTCCAACCCGGTGCTCTCGACGCTGCGTCATTTCCGCAAGGAGTTCGTCGCGCACATCGAGGAGCGCCGCTGCGAGGCCGGCGTCTGCCGGGAGCTGGCGCGCTTCCACATCAACGACAAGTGCAACGGCTGCACGCTCTGTAAGCGGGCCTGCCCTGCCGGCGCGATCGCCGGTGAGCTCAAGCAACCGCACCTCATCGACCAATCCCAGTGCGTCCACTGCCGGGCCTGCTTGGAGGCCTGCAACCGCGACGCCATCGACCTCGTAAGCCAGCGTCAGCTCGAGACGCTGCACTGAGACCGACCGGAGGCTGTGAAGATGGTCTCGTTCAAGCTGAATGGCCAGCGGGTGAGCGCCGAGTCCGGCGCGACGGTCCTGGAGACGGCGCGGTTCTACGGCGTGCCGATCCCGACGTTGTGCGAGATGGAGGGGTTGACGCCGTTCGGCGGCTGCCGGCTCTGCATCGTGGAGGTCGGCGAGGGGGAGGCCGCAAAGCTCGTGACCGCGTGTACGGCCCCGGCGCAGGAAGGGTTGCGAGTGCGCACGGCGTCCAAGCGCGTCATCGCCTCTCGCCGGATGATCGTGGAGCTGCTCCTGGCGTCGTGCCCGCAGTCGAAGGTCGTCCAGGACCTGGCCGCGGCGATGGGAGTGCACCAGCAGCGTTTCCGCCAGGAGCACGAGGACTGCTTGCTCTGCGGGCGCTGCGTGCGGATGTGCAAGGAGCAGATGATGTCGGGGGCCATCGGCTTCCAGGGCCGCGGGGGCGACCGGCGCATCTCGACGCCCTTCGACGCCAAGAGCGACGTCTGCCGCCGCTGCGGCGGGTGCATCTACGTCTGCCCGGCCTGCCAGCTGCGGTGCACGTTCAACGACCCGGAGCGGGCCGTCTGCGGCGGATGCGCCAACCTGAGCCCGCCCTGCGTCGGGCACGGACAGTTCGACGACATGCAATGTTACATGGACCCTTGCGCCGCCTGCCGGATTGCCGGGGCGTGACCATCGAAACGGAGGAGTAGGCCATGACGCTCTCCAGGACAAACACTTCTGCAGCCACACTCACCAAGAACAGGACCGAGGGATCCATCGTCCCGGCCTCGGGCATGTGCGTCACTTGCGTCGACGGATGCATCGGGATGTGCGAGATCGGCAAATCGGCTTTCCGCGGGCACGAGGTCCTCTACCCGCAGCCCTTCGGCGTGATCACCACCGCGTCGGAGAAGGCCTATCCGGTCGACTACTCGCACTTCAACATCATGGGGACCTGCGTCGGCGCGCACGGCATCCCCGCCGACAGCGACAAGGCGATCTTCCCTGCCGTGAGCCTGGAGGTGCGCTTCGGCCACGACGAAAAGCTGAAGTTCCGCTACCCTTGGCTGATCCCGGGCATCGGCTCGACGGATATCGCCAAGAAGAACTGGGACGGCATCGCCGTCGGCAGCGCGCTGGCGGGCACGGGCCTCACGATTGGCGAGAACGTGGTCGGGATGGACCCGGAGGCGCGTATCGAGAAGGGCAAGGTCGTCGACTCGCCCGAGATGAAGCGGCGCGTCGCGCTCTACAAGAACTGGCAGCGCGACGGCTTCGGGGCCATCATCGTCCAGGCCAACGTCGAGGACACGCGCCTGGGCGTTCAGGAGTGGGCGATCCGGGAGCTGGGGGTCGAGTGCGTCGAACTGAAGTGGGGTCAAGGCGCCAAGGACATCGGCGGCGAGGTGAAGATCGCGTCGCTGGAGCGGGCCAAGCTGCTGCACGAGCGCGGCTACATCGTGATGCCCGATCCGACCGATCCCGACGTCGTCCGCGCCTTCAAGCGCGGCGCGTTCAAGGAGTTCGAGCGCCACTCGCGCGTCGGCATGGTGAGCGAGGAGGCCTTCGCCCGTCGTATCAAGGAGCTGCGCAAGGCCGGCGCCAAGTACATCTTCCTCAAGACGGGCGCCTACCGGCCGGCCGATCTGGCGCGGGCCATCCGATTCGCCTCACGCTACAAGCTCGACCTGCTGACCGTCGACGGCGCCGGCGGCGGCACCGGGATGAGCCCCTGGCGAATGATGAACGAGTGGGGAGTGCCAGCCGTGGAACTGCACTCGCTGCTGCACCGCTACGCCACGTACCTGTCGGGCCGCCGGGCGACCCTGCCGGCGCTGGCCGTCGCGGGCGGGTTCGCCTTCGAGGACCAGATCATGAAGGGTCTGGCGATGGGCGCGCCCTTCGTGAAGCTCGTCGGGATGGCGCGCGCGCCGATCGCCGCCGCGATGGTCGGCAAGACCCTGGGCCGCGCGATCGACGACCAGGCCGTCCCGGTCTACGTCCAGCGCTTCGGCAACAACCGCGAGGAGATCTTCGTCACCGCCGCGGACCTCAAGAAAGAGCTGGGCGCAGACACCTTCGAAAAGGTCCCGTCCGGCGCCCTCGGCCTCTACACCTACTACGAGCGGCTGGCCCAGGGCCTGCGCCAGTTCCTGGCCGGCAGCCGCAAGTTCGACGTGTCCAAGGTCTCACGCGAGGACCTCGCCGCCCTCACGCCCGAGGCGGCTCAGATCTCCGGCATCCCCTTCATCATGGACGCCGACCAGGAAGCGGTGAAGAAGATCCTGGACAGCTAGGGATCGGGACATGGGCTACGGGCCATGGGCTACGGGCCATGGGCTACGGGCCATGGGCTACGGGCCATGGGCTACGGGCTACGGGCTACGGGCCATGGGCTACGGGCTACGGGCTAAGGGCTATGGGCTACGGGCTACGGGCTACCAGCCGGGGGCGAGAGACTCCGTGCTTCAGAACGGCGTGAGGGGGGAGGAGCACGTGGCCCTGCGCTAGCACCCGCTTCGCAGTCCTACGCAGCGATCACGCCGACTCGCAGAACTCCAAAGCCCGGAGCCCGGAGCCCGGAGCCCCGCTCCCCCTCTCCCCCCCTCAGCTCCACGCTAGCGCGCCGGTCGGGCAGAACTTCGCGCAGGCGGGGGCGCCGTGGCAGAGGTCGCACTTCACGACTAAGCCGCCCATGGCGGCCTCCAGCTCGACGTTGCCGAAGGGGCACGCGGCGGTGCAGAGCAGACAGCGCGTGCACCGGCGCGAATCCAGCTCGATGGCGCCGGTCGTCTCCGAGCGCGCAAGCGCCCCGTAGGCGCAGGCCCGCACGCATCGAGCGTCGTCGCATTGCAGGCAGAGCATCGGGATGAAGGCCGCACCCGGACTCGCCCAGATGCGCAGCCGCGGCCGGCCCGGCTGCAGGCCCAGGGACGCGGTCGCGCCGGCAGGCTCGGAGACCGCATGCGCAAACGCGCACGCCATCTCGCAGCTGCGGCACCCGGAGCACCGGTTGGGCGTGACCTGGAGTCGGCTCATCTCTTCACTCCCTCCCGGGCGTCCGTGGACGATAGCGCCACGATGCGGCCGAACGTCACCGCCGTCGCCTTGCGGTTGCAGGCCGGACAACGGGCCAGGTCGGCCGAGGGAAAACCAAGGCTCGAGGCCGCCCTCTCGGCCTGCTCCCGAGGAATCGTCGGGACACCGCACTCCGCGCACGGCAACAGCTCGAAGTCGCGACCCCAGATGCCGCGCCGCGAGCCGCTCTCCTCCAGCGCGATGTGACCGGTCGGACAGACGTGCGCGCACGCGGCACAGCCGACGCAGTCCTGGGGCGGCTGGCCTCCCGGCCCTCCGACACGCGCCTCGGCCCCGCGGCCGAGCGTCGAGATCGCGTGGAACCCGGCGGCAGCGCAGACCCGCGTGCAGAGCCCGCAAAGGATGCAGCCGTGCGCGTCGCCCAGGGGCCCGGCCGCAGTCTCCATCCCGGCCTGCGCGGCGAGCGCCCGCAAAACGGGCGAGGCCGGCGACCGTTGAAGCAGCAGCTCCAGCACCGTGCGGCGCACCGACAGCACGTCCTCGCTCGCGGTGGCGACGGTCATCCCGGCGCGCGCGACCTCCAGGCAGCTGGGCACGACGCGCGAGTGCTCCTCCCCGGCGCCGCGCAACTCCACCACGCAGAGCCGGCACGCCCCCTCGGGCTCCACGGCCGGGTGATGGCACAGCGACGGCACCCGGAACCCGGCGTCCCTGGCCGCATCCAGCAACCGCGCACCCTCCGGGGCCATGACCTTGACGCCGTCGATGTTCAACTCGATCACGACACGACCTGCCTTGTTCTCTCGTCCAGGACCCGCTGGCTCACCACGTCGATCGCCCCGCGACGGCACGAGTCCAGGCAAACGCCACAATGGATGCACTTCGTCTGATCGATGACGTGCGGCGCCCGATCCCGGCCCTCGATGCCGTGCACGGGACAGACGTCGCGGCAGAGCGCGCAGCCGTTGCACCGCTCGTTCATCACGAACCGCGCCAGCGTCCGGCAGACGCCCGCGGAACAACGACGCTCCTCGATGTGGGCGACGTACTCGTGGCGGAAATGGCGCAGCGTCGACAGCACCGGGTTGGCCGCCGTCCTTCCGAGCCCGCAGAGCGAACCCTGGCCGATGGCGCGCGCCAGCCGCTCGATGAGCTCCAGGTCTCCGATGCCGGCGTGTCCCACGGTGACGCCCTCCAGCAGCCGGCGGAGCTCTCTCAACCCGTCGCGACAGGGCGTGCACTTGCCGCACGACTCCTTCTCCAGGAACTCCGTGAAGTAGCGCGCCACGTCGACCATGCAGGTGCGGTCGTCCATCACGATGACGCCGCCGGAGCCCATGATCGCGCCCGCTTCCGTCAGCGCCTCGTAGTCCACGGGCCGGTCCAGCTCCGTCTCGGGAAGACAGCCGCCGGAGGGACCGCCGACCTGCACGGCCTTCAGGCGCCTGCCGCGCGGGACCCCTCCCCCGATCTTCTCCACCAGATCGCGGATCGAGGTCCCCATCGGCACCTCGACCAGGCCCGTGTTGCGCACCTTCCCCACCAGCGAGAAGATCTTGGTGCCCTTGCTGCGCTGCGTGCCGAGGGCGCGGTAGACGTCGGCGCCCATCGCGAGCAGGACGGGAACGGTGGCCAGCGTCTCCACGTTGTTGATGACCGTCGGCATCCCGAAGAGACCGCGCTCCACCGGATACGGCGGCCGCGGACGAGGGCGGCCGGGGAACCCCTCGATGGACGCCAGCAAGGCCGTTTCCTCGCCGCAGACGAAGGCGCCGCCGCCGCGGGTAATCGCGACGTCGAAGCTCACCGGGGTGCCCAGGATCGACTTGCCCAGGAGGCCGGCCTCGCGGGCCTGGGCGATGGCGTGCTCCATCTGTTCCAGCGCCAGCGGGTACTCGTGACGGATGTAGCAATGTCCCTCGGAGGCGCCCACGGCGAAGGCGGCGATCAGCATGCCCTCCAGAATCGAGTGCGGATCGGCCTCGAAGAGGC
>JACQFU010000423.1 GCA_016199905.1 Candidatus Wallbacteria bacterium | reverse complement strand
GGCATCCGCTCCAACCTGGTCGGCTCCGGCACCAACTTCAACCGGCTCCGGATCCTTGGCCCCTTTCCCGCCTCGCAGGACCTCGGCTTCTGCGACACCGAGGGCGACTTCAGCATCGAGACACGCAAGACCGCCCGTCACTTCGTCTGCTCCAGAGGCGTGAACTTCGACATCGGCTACGGCATCGTGAACATCCCCTCGAACGGCCTCACCATCGAGCAGTTCGAGACCAACATCGACTCGGCCCGCTTCGCCGCGACGGACCCTCGCCTCACCGACTCGGTCCACCAGCTGATTCCGAAGACCGCCGCCACAGCCGTCTTCGTGGTCTTTGCGGAGGACTTCGGCCCCATCACCTCCGTCGACCTCGTTGGAGAGTTCAACAAGTTCGATCCTCGCGTCGGTGCTCGCCCGCTCTTCGACGACGGCAGCCAGTTCGATACCGACCCCAACACGCCAGGTATCCAGCTCAGCGGGGACCGAGTGGCCGGCGACGGCGTCTGGACACGCATCGATGACACCTTCGGATCCTTCAGTGGATCGACCGACGGGATGAAATACGGATTCGTGATCAACAAGGACGACCTGATCCGTCGCGATCCCTACGAGGAGCTTGCGGCCGATCGGGGCGGCGGCATCCAGGCCTCCGTGATCCTGGTCAAGTAGGTATCGCACCATGAAATGGGTCCAGACTCTCCAGAAGCTCGCCGTCGCGGCGCTCGCCTTCCTGTTCGCCGGAGGGTGCGCCGGCACGACGCCTCCCGCCGTCTACAAGCCGCAGGTTGGCAGCTACGAAAGCGGTCGGAAGATCTACTTCTCGATGCGCGATCCGCGCGGCGACGACAAGGGTCCGGGGACCTACATCTACCCGCTCCGCTTCGACAACCGCGAAGGCTTCTTCGATATCGAGAAGTTTCAGGTCGAAGACGCGGGGGCGATGATCGACTTCCGCATCACCACTCGCCGGCCGATCCAGAAATTCCGACCCGACGGCTCTTCCGAGGCTAAGGGGTGGTTCCTGCAGCTGATGGATATCTACATCGACAAGGACCACAAGCCTGGAAGCGGAGTCACGCGTACCCTGCCCGGCCGATTTGTGGAGTTCGCCGACGACAGCGCCTGGGAGCAGATGATCCTGGTCACGCCCAACCGCAGCGTCGATGTGAAACGCCTCATCGAATCGCGCACCAACGATATGGAGCTGGTGCACTTGAAGCCCAAGATCGTCATCCCCGAAACGGTCTTCGTGGAAGGCTTCGACTTCGTCGTCCAGGTGCCAAAGGCGCTCATCGGCGAGCCCCAGCCGACCTGGGGATATCAGTGCCTGATGATGCAGTTCGACGACCGGGCGCTGGGAAACCACGAGTTCCAGAACGCCAAGATCTACAAGTTCCCCACCGACACGAACTTCGGCGGGGGCAGCGATTTCTTCGGCAACCCGGCCGTCCTCGACCTTCTGGCCCCGACCGAGGAACTCCAGACGAGCTGGCTCAACGCCTACAACCCGAGCTCGAACCCCGACGACAGCCAGCTAGCGACCATCCACTGCGTCTATGCCGACGTCCAGGCCAAGCCGCCGATCACGACGACCTCGAGGAGGACGCGAGCCTCAACGGCCTTCGGCTCGCCAGCACTGCGCTCACGCAGCGCCGCCAGGCCCCGCCCCGCGTCCCGACGGGCCGCAGCTGCCCCGCGACCGGCATCCGTGGCCACCGACTACGACATCCCCGAGTCGGCTGTCGTCGCGGCGGAGGACCCGACGCCCCAGGAGACCTACGTCACTCGCAAGTCGTCGGCAAAGGTACGGGTGGCCGGCTCGCGCCCCCCGGCTCGAACCCGATCCGACGAAGCCCAGGACGATACGCCACCGCCTTCGAAGCGGTACAAGCCTGTCGCGGCCGAATCCGGGGCCCGCTACAGGACCGAGAGCTTCTCGGGAGACCCCGATGACCTTTTCGTCAACGTTCCAAGGAGCCGCTGAGGCCATGCACACGCACGCACTCCACAGCCACGACTCCGCTGCCAGTTCGGCCCGGGCACCGTCGCCGCGCCGAAGTGCCTTGGCCGCGCTGCTGCTGATCTCGCTGCTGCTGGGGACGGCTTCCCCTGCGCTGGCGCTCGGCGGCAGACCTCGGGGCATGGGCGGTGCCTTCATCGCCATCAGCGACGACGAGAACGCGGTCTTCACGAATCCGGCCGGCTTGAGCCAGATCGACAAGAGCATGGTTCAAGTGGGCGCCAACGTCGCCTTTCGCGACGACTTCCGCACCGACCACTTCGCCTATGCGGGCAAGATCTACGAGAACACCGGCAAGGAAAAGCTCACGCTCGAGGACTACCTCGAGGCCGACTACGAGCTCAAGACCAAGCCCGAGAAAGTAGCCAATTACAGCTGGGGCCTGGGCGTCCTCAAGGAGGAGCGCTCGCTCAAGCTCAACGCCGAGCGCGGGTTCGTTCTCTTCTACAAGGCGAACCCTCGCCTCAACGTCGGCCTGGTCCTTGGAAGCGTCATCAGCGCCCGCACCGGCAGCACACTCGGCACCCGCTCCAACAGCTTCGTCACCAACCTGGGCGGCGCCTACACCCTCGGCGCCAAGCGCGAAACCATTTTCGCCGTCGACGTGATGAACATCTTCAACGCCGACCGCGCCATCGACCAGCGCCTGCGCATCGGAGTGGAGCGGCAATTCCTGGAAAACGACTTCGCCCTGCGTATCGGCTCCGACGGCGGGGTCCTCACTCTCGGCTTCGGCATCAAGTTCTTCGACGACTTCAAGCTCGACTACAGCTACTTCAACGGCACCATCGTCAAGGAGCACTTCGTGAGCTTGCGCTTGCCGTTCTAGACTCAGGACCGAAAGCGCGTCGCGGCTCCCAAAGGCTGCCGGCGTCCGTGTATACTGGCCGTCGCCCCGCAGACCTCAGTCGTAAAGGGAAGGCGAAGCCGTGGCCTATTCGAATCCCATCCTGGTCGTCGACGATAGCGAGCTTGCCCTGGAAATGGGCAAAGACCTCCTCGACGAGTGCGGATTCAAGTCCATCGCGACTCTCGATCCGCTCACCGTCGAGGGGCATCTGCGCAACTCCCCGGTCGAGATCATGCTTCTCGACATGCTGATGCCCAACAAGAACGGCCTGGAGGTAATCCGGGACATTCGGGCCATCGAGCCCGAGCTGGGCCGGCAGATCATGATCTTCGTGATCACGGGTCTGCAAGATCGCCAGATGGCCCTCGAAGCCCTACGCGCGGGCGCGTACTTCTACATGACGAAGCCTTTGCGAAAGGAAGCGCTGCTGCCGAGTCTGCAGAGCTGCATCGCCCAGCTGGAGCAAAGCCGCGATCCGGCGACTCTGGACGCCTCACGCGCCTTGCGCGACCGCATCAGCGCAGCGCGGACCGGTTCTTCCGCGGCGGAGATCCAACTCCGCCAGCCGGAAATACCCAACGCCTACCCCCATCCCATCATGATCGTGGGCGGAGAAGACCCGCGCACAGGAGCCATGGCCATCCCCATGCTCACCAAGGGCTATCACGTGCTCGAGTGCCCGCGCTCGGACAACATGCTCGTGCTCTTCGGCAGCCACCCCGTTGACATCGTCGTCCTGAACGTGCGGTTGCCGCTGGAGCCCATGAGCAGGATCTGCGAGCAGCTTCGGTCCGCATCGCTGGCCGTTCGCCGGCGGTTGAGCCTGATCGTGCTCGTCGAACCCGGCCAGGAAGGTTGGCAGAAACAGCTCCAGTCGATGGGCGCAACGATGTGTATGCCTCGCCCCGTCGACGAGCCGGCGCTCCTCCAGACTGTCGACTGGGCCGCCCGTCGCGCTCTGGGGTTGTAGAGCGGCGAGGGCGCTGTCGCCCTGGCTGACGCCCCGGCTAGCTATGCGCCGGGCACTTCACGACCGGCTCCTCGGCCTTGAACGAAAGCGAGTAGGCGCCGCCCTGAGCACACGCCGGTTTCTCGCCAAACTCGCTGGTCGCCAGGGCCAGGGTCTGGAAGGAGCGAATCCTGGTGCCCGGGTATCGTTTGTTGTAGCTTGCGATCGCGGCACTCAGGGCATGCCGGGTCCGACGACACTCGTCCTCTCCGGACTTCTTGGGAGCGTGCGGGGCCGCATCCACAGGCGAGGCTTTCGGTGCCGGCGCCGGAGTGCCTGTCTGCCGGGTTGCACCCGCACCCTCGGGGCCGGTTACGCCCATCAGCGCCAGCACTGGAGAGGGCGCCGTGGCCGTCATCGTCATTGCCAGGTCGGCGCGCTTCTCGAATCGTAGCGTCCCATCGCCCAGGTAGTGCACCCGGTAGCTCATCCCGGAGTACACGATCCCCGCTCCCACCGCGGAGATCGCCGCCAGCTTGAATGTCTTGCGCACCAACGGCCAGAAATTTTCCCGGCGGGCCAGATCTACGATCGAGGAACGGTGGTGCATGTCCCAGCTTCGAGGTGCGTAGTCGTAGCGGACGGCGGGGGTATTCATGCGCCAGGCGGCGGCTCGGTTCATGGTCGGAATCTCCTGGAGAGTTCGAACAAGGTGCGGCTCACCAGACAATATCGGTCGATCCGGCTGCCGATTTGATAGCCTTTGTCGCGCCTTGTCCCTTCCCCCTGTTGCCAGGTGCCGACCGCAAAAAGATTCGTTGTCCCGGACGGGGTGATCTGCTATACTCTGGCCTCTCCCGGCGGCCACGGAAGCCATTGTGGCAGCCGATCCAAACCGCAAGCGGAACCCGGCCGGATGCCGCGAAACGTCGCGGACCGGGATTCGAACGGTCTTTTCGTTTCTATGGCCGTTCGGCCCAAAGTCGCGAATGGATGCTCGGAGAGAGGAGGTTCATCGATGACGACATACGAGACGCTCTTGATCGCCGACCCGAACTTCGAAAAGAAGGACGTGACCAAGCTCGTGGAGAAGACGGAAGCCGCGCTCGCAAAGACCGGTGCCCGCCTTGCCAAGATCACCGAGTGGGGCCGGAAGAAGCTCGCCTATGAGATCAAGAAGCAGGGCGAAGGCTACTACATCCTCTTCGAGTTCGAAGGCGCCAAGGACTCCGCCAAGAAGTTCGCCGAGTTCTTGAAGCTGCAGGAAGAAGTCCTGCGCTCGATGACGACCCGAAAATTCGTTTAGTCTCCTACGCATCATGGCGGCCAATCTCAACAAGGTCTTCCTCATCGGAAACCTGACGCGCGACCCGGAGCTTCGATACACCGCCGGCGGCGCCGCCGTCTGCCATTTCGACCTCGCCATGAACCGTCAGTTCAAGGGCAAAGACGGAACGCTGCAGAAGGAGACAACCTATATCAAGTGCACCGCCTGGGGTAAGACTGGCGAGAACTGCGCCAACTACCTGTCCAAGGGGCGTTCCGTCTTCGTCGAGGGTCGCCTCAACTCACGCTCCTGGCAAACCGAGGAGGGACAGAAACGCACGGCCGTCGAGGTCGTCAGCGACAACGTCCAGTTCCTCGGAGCCCCCGGCGGGGGGGCCGGAGCCGGCGCGGGCGGCGGTGGGCAGCGCCCCCGGTCGCAAGCACCCTCCGAAGCCCCCGAAATGCCTGACGACTTCGGTGGCGGCATGAACGATGCCCCACCTGAAGACGACGTCCCCTTTTGATGTTCCCGGTCCCTGACACGGGACCATTTCACCCTAGTTGGAGGATTATTTAGATGGCTAAGTCCAAGGGCCGCAACGAGAAGGGCGGCAAGGGCCGCGGCAAGAAGGAGCCGAAGGTCCGGAAACAGGTCAAGAAGAAGGTCTGTAGCTTCTGCGCGACCAACGTCCAGGACATCGACTACAAGGATCTGACGACCATCAAGCGGTTCATCAACGAGAAGAACAAGATTCTCGCGCTCAGGACCTCCGGCGCCTGTGCCGGCCACCAGCGCTTGGTCGCCATTGCAGTCAAGCGGGCGCGCGAGATGGCTCTTCTCCCCTACTGCACTTCCCGCTAGTCCGTTCGTTGCATCGC
>JACQFU010000422.1 GCA_016199905.1 Candidatus Wallbacteria bacterium | reverse complement strand
CGGCGCCTGGGACCAGAACCTCATGACCGAGTGGCACGTCCGGTACGGCGGCCGTACCGTCGCTTTCGCTCCTGGTGATGATCTACTGGCACGTGGAGCGCAAGTCCATCTGCATCTACTCGCAGTTGAAGACCTGTTCCTCCTCGGAGGTCGCCGCGATGATCGAGGGCGTTCTCCATCACGGCACCGAGATGGAGGTCCAGAAGAACTACGTCGACAGCCACGGCCAGAACGAGGTGGCCTTCGCCTTCTGCCGCCTGCTGGGCTTTGAGCTTCTGCCACGGCTCAAGGCCATTCACTCGAAGAAGCTCTCCCGTCCCGAGGCCGGTCGGCCCGACGACTTTCCCAACCTGCAGCCGGTGCTGACACGCGCGATCGACTGGGACCTCATCGCCCAGCAGTACGACCAGATGGTCAAGTACACGACACCGTCCCTTCGGTCCTGGCTGCGGTTGGGCACCGCGGCCGCGGAGGACATCCTGCGCCGATTCGATCGCCACGCCGGGCATCCCACCTACAGGGGTTTGATCGCGCTGGGCAAGGCCCAGAGGACGATCTTCCTCTGCCGATATCTGGTGTCTCCACTGCTGCGCCGGGAGATCGAGGAGGGCCTCAACGTGGTGGAGAACTTCAACGGGGCAACAAGCTTCATTCACTTCGGCAGAGGCGGGGAGATGGCCACGAATCGACGCGAGGATCAGGAGCTGGGCATGCTGACCCTTCATCTCCTCCAGGTCTGCCTCGTCTACATCAACACCCTGATGCTTCAACAGATCCTCGCCGAACGGGACTGGGAGAGCCGACTCACCCCCGAAGACCTGCGAGCCTTGACGCCGCTCGCCTACGCTCACGTGAATCCCTATGGGACTTTCAGGCTCGACATGGACGCCCGCCTGGCGATCGACCAGGCCGAGGCGATCATTCAGGAATGAGGGCCGTGCTACTTCGCCCCTGGTTACACGAAGGGGGAGATAACGCACGAACCCAGGACCGGGGCAGCGACCGGGAAAGAATGGATTGCATTTGAGTACACAAATGAGTTACATTCTCTCGAGAGAGGTGCGCTATGAAGTTCGTCAACGTCCGTGAGTTCCGGCTCAAAGTATCGGAGTTTCTCGGGTCCAAAGAACCCATCATCATCACGAAATACGGCAAGCCGATCTCGCGCCTCGAGCCGGTGTCCCCTCTCGGCTATGCCGATCTCGCGCAGGAGATGGGGCGAGCCTTTCGTCAGGTAGGGATCAGTCAGGACGAGGCCTTGGAGGCACTACGTGAAGTCCGCAGCTCGCGAAAGCGACGTCGAACGAGTCGTCGTTGACACGAGCGTTCTCGTCTCGGCAGCGTTCGGAGGAAAGCCTTTCTTGGCACTCGAGCGCGCACGGCGTCATCGGCTTCTCCTGTCCGACGAGATCGCCGCCGAAGTCCTCGACGTGCTCAGCCGATTGCGGCCGAAGCTTGGCGCCGCCATCCACGACCGGTTGCGCCAACTTGCCGAGCAAGTCTTGCAGGCTGCGGAACGAGTCGTCGTGATGCAGCGGCTCAAGGTCTGCCGCGATCCGAACGACGACATCTTCTTGGAGGCTTGCCTCGCAGGACAAGCCACCGTCCTCCTGACAGGAGACGATGATCTCCTGTCGCTCACCGACAAGGACTTGAAGGCGGTGAACCTCGCCAAGCTCCGGATCCTTAGCCCGGCAGCCTGGCTCGAGGAGCAGGAATGAAGAGATGGGGGCTCGGTGGTGGCTGTCGTTCGGGGGATATGGATGGACGGTTCCTCGAACGGGCGCGTTGCCCCGGAAACTCCGTCGCTACTTTGCGGCTGGTGACACGAATGTTGGGTCAAGGCCCACACGCATGCAAATGCCGGTTCCGCAGGATCCTGGCGATGCAGGATTCTTCGCCACCCCGGGACGCCGCGAGTCCGACGCGCAATCGCTTGTCCAGCCGTGACCATCGTTACAAAAGGTCTTGCCGAATGCGCGCGATCCGCGCTATAACTCGCGGCCTGCCGGCAGCGCCGGCGGAGACCACGAGAGGCTTTCATACGACTCGCTGGACCTTATGACTCCTAGAAGATCGCCGGCCGCGGCGCTGCTCCTGCTCGCAGCCGGCTGCGCCCTCGCCCTGGGCGCCGAAACAGCTGCGACGCAGGACCTCTCTGTCGACCAGGCCGTCCGCGAGGCCCTGCTCCACAACCTGAACCTGCTGGCGGAGAAGTTCAACGTCCCCGTCGCCGAGGCGGCCGTCGTGACCGCCCGCCTGAAGCCCAATCCGACGCTTTCGCTGGGCAACGATCACATGTACGCGTTCGGGCACCGCTTCAGCGAAGAGAGCCCGACGGGCGGCGGTCCCACCGAGCAGTCGCTGCGGGTCGACTTCGTGCGCGAGCGCGGCGGCAAGCGTCGCAGCCGGATCGACGTGGCCGAGAAGGCCCGGTCGGTGGCGCAGTACAACCTGCAGGACACGATGCGTTCCCTGATCCTGGACGTCCAGGACGGTTGCATCGAGGTGCAGCAGGCCAAGGCCAATTACGATCTGGCTCACGAGAACGCCAGCGCCCTGCAGAAGGTCGTCGAGGTGAACGCCGCCCGGGTGAAGGCCGGCGACCTGGCAGAGGTGGATCTCTCGCGTTCGCGGGTGGCCAAGCTGCAGTTCGAGAACCAGGTGCTGCAAACCGACGCCACGCTGCGCCAGGCTCGCGGCAAGCTGAACCCCTTGCTGGGCCGGCCGGCCGGCTCGGAGCTGATCCACGTGGTGGGCGAGATCCGGCGCGACAAGGAGCTTCCTTCAATCGAAGAGGTCCGCGCCTATGCGATCCGCGCCCGGCCCGACCTGCTGGCATTGGCCAACGACCGCGACCGCGCCGCCGCGGATGTCCGGCTGCAGCAGGCCAACAGCAAGGTCGACTGGACCGTGGGCGCCGAAGTCCGCCGGATGCAGCAGGTGTCGCCCGGGGGGACCGTCGGCGGCCTCTTTTTCAGCGTGCCTCTGCCGCTCTACAGTCGCAACCAGGGCGAGATCCAGCGCGCGCGCCAGCAGGTCTCCCAGCTCGAGACGCGCATCCGGGCTTTGCAGACTCAAATCCAGAGCGACGTCACCGTTGCCTACGACCAGTGCAAGACGGCCAAGGCCCTCGTCGAGCGCATCGAGTCGACGATGCTGAGCGAGGCCCGCGGTGTCTACGACTCGATGGAGTATTCGTATCGCAGGGGAGAGGCCAGCCTGCTCGAACTGCTGGACGCCCGCCGCGCCTTCAACGACACGATGCAAAGCCTCAACGACGCGCGGGCAGACTATGCGCGTTCGCTGTACCGAATCGATGCCTACTCCGGGAGGTCGATCCAGCCTTGAACCGCAGCCCGAGACTGATTTCCGTGCTGGCCGCGCTCCTCGCGGCGGGGTCGACGGTCTTCGGACAGCCGGCTCCTGCAGCAAGCGAGCTCGCCGGCCCGCCGTCGACGCCGGTCGTGACGATCCCGCAAGGTTCCCCGAAGCTGACCGAGATCCAGGTGGATGTCGTCAAGGCGGAGGAGGTCTCTCGAGACGAGCTGGTCGCGCCGGGCAAGGTGGAGGCAATCCCCACCCGAGTCTCGCGCATCGCCTTGCCGGTCACCGGCCGCATCGCCAGTCTCCTCGTCACCCTCGGCGACGAGGTGCAGGCGAACCAGCCGCTCCTGACCATCGTGAGCCCCGACGCCCAGAACGCCGTGTCGATGTTCCTGCAAGCCGAGGCGTCGCTGGCGCAGTCCCGCTCCGCGATGGTGAAGGCCAAGTCGGACTTCGACCGTGCCAGCGATCTCTTCGCCCACAAGGCCGTCGCCGAGAAAGAGGTCATCAACGCCAGAAGCTCCCACGAGCAAGCGACCGCGCAGGTCAAGTCGTCCAAGGCCTCTCTGGAGCTGGCCCAGGGGCGGCTCGAGTTCCTTGGCCTCAAGGCGCATGGCTTCGACCAGACCGTCGTGGTGCGCGCCCCCTACGCCGGCAAAGTCAGCGACATCAACGTCGCCAAGGGCGACTTCCGCAGCGACACCGGCGCGCCCGTCCTTACGGTAGCGGACCTGAGCCACGTCTGGATCACCTGCATGGTCCCCGAGGTCTCCTTCCGCCATATCATGGGAGGAGAGAGCCTGGAGGTCACGCTCAATTCCTATCCCGACGAGGTTTTCAAGGGTACCGTGGCCCGCATCGGGGACAAGGTCGATCCCCAGACCCGCACCATCAGCGTGATCGCCGAACTGGAGAACCCGCACGGCAGGTTCCGGCCCGAGATGTTCGGCCGCATCCACCTGGCGCAGGGCGTGCGCCCGGTCCCGGTGGCGCCGGTCGGCGCCGTGATCCAGGGTATCGGGCGCGACGACGTCTTCGTCGAAAAGAGCCCCGGCGTCTTCGAGATGCGCCGCGTTACCCTTGGCCCCTCCGGGCACGGGCGTTATCCGGTCACGTCGGGCCTGGTTGCCGGCGAGCGGCTCGTCATCGGGGGCACGATGCTCCTGAAGGGCGAGATGGGAGGCCGGCCTGGTCGCTAATCTCCTGAAATTCTGCCTGAGGCATCGCTGGGTGCCTCTGGTCGCGGCGATCCTGCTGTGCGGGCTCGGCTGGTACAGTTGGCTGCAGCTCAAGCTCGAGGCCTATCCCGACATCTCCGATCCGCAGGTGGTGGTCGTCACGACCTTCCCGGGCCACTCCGCCGAAGAGGTCGAACAGCAAATCACGGTGCCGATCGAGCGGGCGCTGAACAACGTCCCCCACGTCATCACGCGGCGCTCGCGCACCATCTTCGGGCTCTCGGTCGTGGAGCTCAACTTCGAGGACACGACCAACGATTACTTCGCGCGCCAGCTGGTCCTCGAAAAGCTGAAGGACGCCACCCTGCCCGACGGCATCACCTCCAGCCTGGGACCTCTGACGCCGGGCATTGGCGAGCTGTACCGGTTCCAGCTGCGGGGGGTCGCGGTCGATTCCGCGGGGGCGACCGAGACCTCGACCGAGAACCAGCTCAAACTGCGCGAGACCATGGACTGGGTCGTCTCGCCTCGGTTGTTGCAGGCTCCGGGCGTTGCCGACGTGACGATCTTCGGCGGGCTGGTGAAGCAGTACCGCATCGAACTGGACCCGCTGGCGCTGGAGAAGTACGGCGTGACGGTGAGTCAGATCGGGCAGGCGGTCGCTTCCAACAACCAGAACGGTGGAGGAGCGGTCGTCGACAACCTCGAGCAGAGCTTGGTGGTCCGCGGCGAGGGGCTCATCCGGACGATGAAGGACATCGAGAATGTGGTGGTGACCTCGTCGAAGGGCGTGCCCGTCTACGTCCATGACATCGGCCACGTCATCATCCATCCGGCGCCGCGCACGGGCGTGCTGGGCGTCAACGATCGGCCGGGCGGCACCGAGGGCATCGTGCTGATGCGCCGCTGGGAAAACCCGAGCGACGTGTTGAAGGCCATCAAGACGGCCGTCGACGACTTGAACGGCAACCGCCTGCCGAAGGGAGTGCGGATCGAGCCTCTCTACGACCGCACGGACCTCGTGGGGAACACGCTGCATACCGTCAGCCACACGCTGAAGGAAGCGATGGCGATCGTGGTGGGCGTCCTGCTGCTGTTCCTTCTGGACGTCAAGGCGGCCATCCTCTGCGCGGTGACGATCCCGGTGTCGCTGCTGATCGCTTTCGTGTTGATGCAGCTCACCGGAATCCCGGCCAACCTGCTCAGCCTGGGCGCCATCGACTTCGGCGTGCTGGTCGACGGGACGCTCGTGCTGGTGGAGCGGATGATCCGCGGCTTCTCTCACGGCGAGCACGAGAAACCCGAGTCCGGCGGTCCGATGGGGATGATCAAGACCTCGGCGCTGGAGGTCGAGCGGCCGATCTTCTTCTCCCTGCTGATCATCATGAGCGCCTATATCCCGCTCTTCTCGCTGGAGCGCGTGGAGCGGCGGCTCTTCAGTCCGATGGCATACACGATCTGCTACGCGCTGCTAGGCTCGATGATCGTCGCGCTCTTGCTGGTGCCTGTTCTGGCCACGTTCTTCTTCAGCCGCGGGGCCGCTCACCGGGAGAACCCGGTGGTCGAGTGGCTGCTGCGCCAGTACGAGAAAACCGTCCGATTCGGACTGCAGTTCCCGGTGTTGGTGGTGTCGCTTGCGACGGCGTGCGTGGTCGGTTCCATCGTGCTGGCAGGTCACCTCGGCTCGGAGTTCCTGCCGCAGCTCGACGAGGGCGTCGTCTGGATCCGCGCCAACTTGACGCCGGGGATTTCATTGAAACGGTCGAGCGAGATCGCGAGCAAGATCCGGGCGCTCATCGCGCAGTCGGCGGAGGTGAAGGACATCGTCAGCCAGTCGGGGCGCAACGACTCGGGCACCGATCCGTTCGGCCCCAACCGTAACGAGATGCTCGTGACCTTGAAGCCTTACGACACCTGGGCGCCCGGTCGTCGAAAGAGCGACCTGATCGAGGAGCTGTCGAAGCGGTTGAACAGCTCGGTTCCCGGGGCGAACTTCATCTTCACGCAGCCGATCATCGACACCTCGACGGAGATGGCGACGGGCAGCTCCGCGGACCTCGCCGTGATCATCGGCGGGCCCGACCTGGTCGTGCTCCGAGGATTGGCCGATCGGGTCCGGGAGATCCTCAAAAGCGTGGAGGGCGCGGCGGACACGTCCATCGAGCAGGAAGCCAACGCCCCGCAGGTGCTCATCCGGATCCACCGCCACGAGTGCGCGCGCTTCGGCATCAACGTCAGCGACGTCCAGAACGTCATCGAGCTGGCCGTGGGCGGCCGCGCGGTGAGCACGCTCTACGAGGGTGAGAAGCGGTTCGACATCACGGCGAAGTACTTGCACTCCGCGCGCGGGGACATCAGCGCGTTGAAGGAGATCCTCGTGGCCACGTCCGACGGCGGCCGGGTGCCGCTCGGCCAGCTGGCGGAGATCAAGACCGTCGACGGCGCCAGCATCATCGCGCGCTCCAACAACCAGAGGCAGATCACGGTCCGCACGAACATCCGCGGCCGCGACCAAGGCAGCTTCGTGGAAGACGCCCAATCCAAGATCGCCAAAGAACTCAAACTACCCGATGGGGTTGTCGTGTCGTGGGGTGGCCAGTTCGAGAACCTCGAACGGGCGCGCAAGAGGCTCACCATCATCCTTCCCATCACGATGGCGATCATCTTCACGTTGCTCTTCGCCGCCTTCGGCTCGGCTTTCGACGCGGCCTTGACCCTGGTGAACGTGCCGTTCTCTCTCGTGGGCGGCATCGTGGCGCTTTATCTGCGCCACATCAACTTCAGCGTCTCCGCGGCGGTCGGCTTCATCTCGCTCTTCGGCGTGGCGGTGATGAGCGGCGTGCTCTACATCTCCGAGATCAACCTGCGCCGCAGCCGCCCGGGCGTCACGCTCGAGGAGGCGATCCTGGGAGGTTCGACCTCGCAGTTCCGGCCGAGGCTGATGTTGATCCTGGTAGCGCTGCTGGGATTGGTGCCGGCGGCGCAAGCGACGGGCATTGGCAGCGACGTTCAGCGGCCGCTGGCGACGGTGGTCGTCGGCGGGCTGTTGTCGACGGGGTTCCTCACGTTGCTGGCGCTGCCGAGTCTGTATTACTTGACCGCCAGGTGGAGCCGCCCGAAGGCGGTGGAGGGGCTGGAGTAGCAAGCCGGCGGCGGCGAGCCGAGGTTCGGACCTGTAGCTGACGACCGGCCCCGGTTGGAACTCTCTCGGGGGCCGGTTGTCGCAAGGGTGTCGGACAGGGGGGCCGGGAGCGCCGCTCGCCGGAGTCCAAACTTCGCTCGGACCCAAGACAGGAGGGATCCCGTGAATCGACTCGTTCTCGCAGCCGCGCGCGCAGCCGTCATCGCCATTTCGCTCGCCGGCCTCGCCGCGCAGGAGGTAGAGCCCGTGGCCGTGCAGGTGCCCGCCGACCTCGGCGGTCCCGATCGTTATCTCGCGCATCTGGCGACAGATCGCCCGACCTATCGTCCCGGCGAAATCGTTTACGGGCGCGCAGCCGTGCTGCAGGCTTTCACCCGGGCGCCGCTCCCCGACTCCTGCGAAGCGACCTTCGAAGTGCGCTCGCCCCGAGGCGACGTCGTGGCGACGGGCAACACGGCGGTCGAGAATGGCGTGGCTGCGTTCTCGTGGACCGTCCCGGCAGGACAGGCCGGCGGCGAGCACAAGCTGGTGGCAAAGTTTCCGGACCGTGGATTCCCCGACTCCGAGACGACATTCCTGATCCGCGCCTACCGCGTCCCCCGGCTCAAGACCGATCTCCAGTTCGTCCGGAAGGCCTATGGCCCCGGCGACGAGGTTTCGGCGACTCTCTCGGTCAAGCGAGCCGAAGGCGGCATCCCCGCCGGAGCGCAGGTCGAGG
>JACQFU010000421.1 GCA_016199905.1 Candidatus Wallbacteria bacterium | reverse complement strand
CATGCGTGAAGTGCTCGCGCTCTACAAGCTACCCGAAGGGCAGGTCGGATTGATCAAAGCCCAGTTCGAGGCCCATCCCGAGAGGTGATTGTCATGCGGAATCGCAGTCTGCGTCTCTTCTTCGTGCTCGTGGCCCTGGCGGTGTCGTCAGGACTTTTGGGTTGGGCCGACGACATCCAAAACCATCCGGGCGACGTTTTTCTGCGGCTCGACGACAACTCGGGCGGTTCTCGCATCTACCGATTCGACAATCCCGGAGCGCCTGCATTCCTGGACAACCAGGGAGTCGTTTGGTCCCCCAGCTCCCAGACGGAAGGGCTTTCGGTCGACAAGTTCGAGCACATCCTGACCGTTCAGGCGGCCATGTGGGGCACCTGGGCGGCCCCCAACCCGCCCATTGGGAATAACGACGTCCTGGTTTTCCCTCCGGGTGGCGGCGCTCCCTCGGTTCGTCACCTGCCCGGCTCCGGAGGATTCCTCACGGCTGTGGCCGGGGAGTTCTACGTACCTCCTCCCGAGACAGTCGACCCCTCCAACGGGCAACCTCTCCGGGTCCTCCATCGCGCGGGCACCAGCACCGTGGGAGCGGGTTGCGGCTCGACCTTCTACAACCGGCCGCGCGTCTCCAACATCTTCACTGCCGGCGGTGTGGAGGACACCATCGATGGGCCCGACACCACGGGCGTGGTGGTCGGGATGAACCACTGGTTCATGAGTTCGCTCCAAAGTCAGACCTCCCACGGTCAGACCGGTAACACGGCCGTGCGCCACGTGAACGCGCAGATGCGGGAGGAGCACCGGCAGATCATCGGGTGGGCCGACAGCGGAGACGCTTCGCTTTTCTCGATTCCCGCCAACGAGAGCCCCGTCGGCCAGCCGATCCGCACCGGGGTCGAGACCAAGACCGACAAGGATCTCTTTGCCTCTTGTGGAGACCGATGCAAGGTGGGCGCCGACCACATCACCGGCTCTCCGCAGCACCTGGGCGTGCCGACGAAATTCATGTTCTCCAGCGACGGCGTCAACCCTCAGGCCCAGAAGATGTACACCATCCAGGGAGTTGGCAACACGGCGGTGGTGCAGAAAATCCACACCGATGCCAGCAACGTCTGGCAGTACGACGCGGTCAACGCGAGCGATATCTTCGACGCCGGGGCCGGTGGCACCGTCCAGACCTTCGGCAACGCCGCCAACCTGGCCGAGTTGACCCCCGGCAGCACCGCCGACGATTACATCTACACGTCCGATGCCAAGCCCACCTTCTTCGCCGTGGCGACGCGCTTCTGGCGCAACGGAGGCACGCACTTCACCTTCAACGACACCACCGGTATCGTTCACTGGGTCGAGGACTATCCGGGCCACTCGAGCTTCAACGCCTCGGGCGACATCAAGGTCTGGGACAAGACCGGCGATCCGACGCACCCCGTCATCTCGATCGCTGCCGACGGACGCGGCAACCTGTACTTCCTCCAAGAAGCGCTCGACCCGCCGATGCGCACCACGGGCGCCGCCGGCATCTCGGGCACGCCCGATTTCTCGTCGATCGATCCCAACAACCCGGGCGCATCCCGCTATTTCGTCAGCACCTTGGACGAGCCGCCAGCCGTTCCGGACGTTGGCAGCAAGTGGTCGAGGACCATCACCGTGCACCAGTTCCCGATCTACCGGCTGCGGTCCTACAACTACATCGAAACGGCTCATCGGGCCTCCAGCGCCGATGCCACTGCTTCGGGCTTCCTGGAACGAGGCACCCTCCAGAAGGGCTTTTTCACCTACACGGTCCTGGCTCTCGCGCCGATGTCGCTGCCGACCACGGGCTCCTTCACCGACTCTGCAGCTCCACAGGGCACCAATCTTTCAGTCACCGTCACCGGAGGGCCTATCAGCTCCGGTGCCACCTCCATCGCGGTGGGCTCGGTCACGATCTCGGGCAATCGCGTCTACAGCTCCAACAATACGAAGGTCACCACCACGGCGACCCTCAGCACCAACGTCTCGGCCTCGGTTCAGGTCAGCCTGCAGACGACCGTTCCCGGGACCGTCACCGCCGTCGTGAACGCCACCGGCCACTTCACGGTAGTTTCCAACAAGTTCTTCCCGCCTCGCACCTACACCTTCAACGTTCCGATGTCGGGCTCCGCGTCCCTGAGCAACGGGACTCCTTCGGCTGTCGTCAACATGACGGCGTCGCCCGTCCAGAACGACACTCAGGAGTTGCCCATCGCCGTGGGCGCGCCAGGCACCTACTCCTTCGTGACGCCTCTGGTGGCCACTGCGGACCTGACGAGCGTTCGGGTCGACCAGTTCCGCGTCGACATCGCCAGCATCAACGTGACCGAGCCTCCCGCCCTGCCGACGGCCGATAGTCTCGTGGACCTCGACACGTCCAGCCTGGGCACGGGTTCCAAGGACATTGCAGAGGACAGCTCGCCGATCTTCGCCATCGAAAACCCGCCGCAGTTCTCGGGACAGTTCACGACCGACCAGTTCGGACAGGCCAACGTGAACTACAGCGCCCCCGGCCACCTGAAGGCCGACACCGACGGCGATGGGCGAGTCGGCTACTTCGCCTACAGCGCCATCCAGCGGACCTTCAAGTGGCGCTGGAGCGTGCAGGCCATCTCGTATCCGCTGTCGATGTCCTACAACGACGGCAGCGCGGCTGCGTTTGGGCCCACCAACGACGGCGTCTGCTTCAAGGGGGCCTGGAACAAGGCGTCGGATTATTCGTCGACTCAGCCTTTGCCGATGAGGTTCAACGACCCCACGGCCCCGCTGGCCATCCAGTCCGACAAGTTCCCCTTCAAGGACCCGGGTCGTTATCGTGTGAAGATCGAGATCGAAGGCACACGCTGGACGGTGCCGAGCAATCTCACCGTGTTCAGCACTCCTTCGGACATCGCGGAAAGCAGCCTCAATCCGGCCGGCGGGAATCTGGTCTACTCCGAGGATTTCGACGTGAAGTCGATCCCGAAGCGGACGAAGGACTACCCGGTCTACGACGTCGCGGTGTATGGCCCCGACTCGGTGGCCGAGGACACGGTGCCGCCCAAGAGCAATGCGCCTTACCCTACGGCCTCCACGATCCAGAACTGGTACGCGCAGGCGTACGTCCAGTGGTACGGAGCAACCGACTACGCCTATGACGCCGCCATCGGCGCCGTGATCGCCAGCACGCCCGACTGGGGGCACGTCCAGGCGGGCGGGGGAGCCAGCGCCAACCGGATGTACAAATGGGACGGCGTCGGCAGCTTCGACTATCGCAATCGCTCCGTGGCCGACATCCAGACCCAGGAGCACATGGAGGGTCTGGTGCTTCACCAGGACGGCCACTCCAACTTCGGCACTCGCGTCGACCGGCTGACCCGCGACGACTGGAACCTGATTGGCTACACCTGGTACCTGAAGGTCCGAAATCCCAGGTTCGGCGCGCCCGGCGAAACCGAGTTCCTGCCGAAAGATCCCGCCAAACCTTTCGGTGAGCCGATTGTGACCGGCACCCTGGCCGAACTCTACGACCTGGACGTCAAACCGGTCGACGTGAAAACAGCGCTGACCGACGGCACCATCTCCAGCCTGCTGGCCGTCAATCCACTGCCCACCAACGGCCAGACGAGCGCCGAAAACCAGCGTCTCTTCAAGGTCACGCTGCCGCTGATGAATGCCACGGCCTTCTCCAAGCTGGCCTTCGCGGTGCCGACAGACCCGACGCGGCTGCGACTGACCGTGCGGTTCTCTCATCCCAAGGTGAAGTGGAATCCGGACGCGGACCCAACGCTCTCGTACTTCCGGCTGGGCTCCGATGGCCCGGGTTTTGGCAAGTACCGCTACGGTCTCAGCGCGCCGGCTGTCGACCAGCCCCTGTTGGGCGTCTCGGATGCGACCGACACGTGTCCGACCGACGACTACGTGGAGACGTTGATCCAGGACAACCACCTCCCCTGGGCCAGCGGCTCCGGCTACCAGGCCAGCCAGATGTTCGATCCCACGAACTATGACGCGACGCGTCAGACTCACTACACGTCGGCGACCCTGCCCAACCTGCCTGCCCAGGACATCATCACCACGGGCGGCGTCGTGCGGTACAACTCGGCGGCCCACACCACGATTGTGACCATCGTCGACAACAACCCGTACCAGCACTTCAACGACGGCACGGCCCGAGGGATGACTCCGCAGTGGCCCAAGATGTCTCAGTTCCACTTCGAGGTCGGCGACGATCCGCGAACGCGCGACACGACCTGGGGCGGCGTCGGCTTGCGCACAGTGAACAAGTCCTATGGATTCGACATCGGCCGCACGGACTACTCCAACGCCAACGCGTCGTTCTTGTTGAAGGCGACGGACTTCGGGGGCACCGACATCACAGATACGGTAGGCCCGATCCTCGACCCCACGGGGAACGCGCGGCCCAGCCCGAGCGCGGACTACATTTACAACGCGTTCTCGACCTGGGGCCCATTCGGTTATGGCGTCCATCTCAACACCGACTCGGATCACCTGCCCGCCTTCGACGACAGCGGCAGCTTCTCGACAATCTCGAAAGACATCAACCACTGGGTGATCAAGGACTTCTCTGCCCAGCGCTACGACACCGAGAACTATCGCGTGACGGCCTGGAAGATCGACGACGTGAAGTTGCCGGCGCCCATCTTCCTGAAGGAGAGTTCCGCGGGCATTCAGACCATGAACTTCGGTGCCGAGGCCCAGGACCGCGCCCCCAGCGTCAGCCCGACCGCGGCTGCTCATGCGTCGCTGCCGACCACGGTCGGCAATTACACCGTGGTCGATCAAGACCCTCCGAACCTCTGGATCGAGGTCGTCGACTTCAAGACGGCCACCCCCATCTACTTCGCGATCGATCGCGACTGGGCCCGGGATTTCAGCACACCCGGTATGCCGATGACCTCGTCCTACATGTCATTCAAGGCCAGCGTCGATCGGCGGCCGGTCTATCGCGACAAGGTCGCCTCCGAGAAGAGGTCCGATCCTTGGCCGTCGACCGTTACTCGAATGACGGACTCCTCGAAGATCGACCTGGCCAACAAGACGGGACTCGGCGGTTACGGCCCACCCAGCTTGAACGTTCGGCTGGAGGAGGACGTGCGGTTCCGGCTGACGGTGAAGGCCGCCGACAACGCCTGCGCTCCCAAGGAGATATTCCTGTCGATCAAGGGTGTCGAAGGCACGGCGCAACAGCACTTCCCCGAAACCAAGAAGGACGCCGGAGAGGTTGGCATCAACGCAGGCAGCGTGGCCGAGCTTCAGGCGACCCACTTCTATCCGAACGCAGGCGAGTCCGACACCATTCACATCACGGCGAAGGACCAGCGCGGCAACACTCGCGAGGTGGCCCTCCACATCGACGTGACGGCTCACGAGACGAACTACCGCGTGATCGGGAACGTGAACAAGCAGGTGCGGTAGACGGCCGAGAAAATCTAGACGCCGGGAGTCCGCGAGCGGACTTCAGGGCCATTCGGCGGTTCGTCGCCAATTGGCGATGCGGCTTCTTGCTTTCCCGCATCGTTCGCCCGATGTCCGCCTTTCCTTGACATTTCCTCCGCCATTCCCTACCTTTTCATCCGAACTTTCGGCGTTTTGAGCTTCCCATGCGCGGCTTCCCGGATCACGACGTGGATCGGCTCCTGGACGAGATCCGGGGCGACGCCGCTTTCCAGGAACGCCTCACGAACTGGAAGGTGATCCCGGCGCGGGAAGCGGTCACGGCTCCGTTCCCGCAAAACATCGACCCGCGCCTGATCGGCGCCATGAAGAGCCGAGGGATAGAACGGCTCTTCTCACACCAGTCGGAGGCGCTCGAACGCGCGGCCCGAGGCGAAAACATCGTCGTCGTCACGCCAACCGCCTCGGGCAAAACCCTCTGCTACAACCTGCCGGTGTTGAACGAGCTGCTGGCCCGGCCCGAGTCGCGCGCCCTCTACCTGTTCCCCACGAAGGCCCTCTCGGCCGACCAACTGGACGAGCTTCACGGCATCGTCACCAGCACCGGAGGCGACGTGAAGACCTTCACGTTCGACGGCGACACGCCGGCCGACGCTCGTCGCGCGATCCGTTCGGCCGGCCATATCGTCGTGACGAACCCGGACATGCTCCACTCCGGCATCCTCCCGCACCACACGCGCTGGGTGAAGCTCTTCGAGAACCTCAAGTTCGTCGTCCTGGACGAGCTGCACCACTACCGCGGCGTCTTCGGCAGCCACCTGGCCAACGTGATCCGGCGCCTGAAGCGGATCTGCCGTTTCTACGGTTCGAATCCGCGGTTCATCTGCTGCTCGGCCACCATCGCCAACCCGGGGGAGCTGGCCTCGCGTCTCCTCGAGGACGCCGTCACCGTCGTCGACAAGAACGGGGCCCCCTCGGGTGAAAAGCATTTTTTGTTGTACAACCCGCCGGTCGTAAACCGCGAGCTGGGCATCCGCCGCAGCGTCATCAAGGAGAGCCGCGACGTCGCCGACCGATTCCTGGAGAAGGGCTGTCCGACCATCGTCTTCGCCCGCAGCCGGCTCACCGTAGAGGTGCTGACGACCTATCTCAAGGAGAAGATGTCGCGCCGTCACAAGAACCCGGAGTTGATACAGGGCTACCGCGGCGGCTATCTCCCGACGGAGCGGCGGGCCATCGAGGGCGCGTTGCGGGACGGCAGCGTGCTGGGCGTGGTAAGCACCAACGCGTTGGAGCTGGGCATCGACATCGGCAGCCTGGAGGTGTCCGTGATGTGCGGATACCCGGGCACCGTGGCCAGCGCCTGGCAGCAGGCCGGCCGAGCGGGGCGGCGGCAGGGACGCTCGGTGGCGGTGATGATCGCCAGCTCGAGCCCGCTCGACCAGTACATGGTCGCGCATCCGGACTACTTCTTCGGCCGTCCGCCCGAGGGCGCGGTGCTGAACCCGGACAACCTGGTGATCCTGATGTCGCACGTGAAGTGCGCCGCCTTCGAGCTGCCGTTCGAGGACGGCGAGAACTTCGGCGCGTGCCAGGAGGACCTGGACGAGCTGCTGCACTTCTTGGAGGAGCATCGCGTACTGCGACACGTGGGTAACCGCTGGCACTGGATGGCCGACGTCTATCCCGCGGGAGACGTCTCGCTTCGCAGCGCGACCACGGACAACGTGGTGATCCACGACGTGGTCAACGACCGCGTCATCGGCGAGATCGACTGGCCCACGGCTCCGCTCATCGTGCACGACGAGGCGATCTACCTGCACCAAAGCCGGCAGTATCAGATCGAGCGCTTCGACTACGAGAACAAGCGGGCCAACGCGCGGCCCGTCGAGGTGGACTACTACACCGACGCCGAGTCGAAAACCGATATCAAGGTGCTGGACATCTTCGAGGAGCGTCCCGCGCCCGGCGGGCAACGGGCGCACGGCGAGGTGGCCGTGACGACGCTGCCGGTGCTCTACAAGAAGATCCGGTTTCACACGCACGAGAACGTGGGATGGGGGTACATCCACCTGCCGGAGCAGGAGATGCAGACCACCTCGTTCTGGTTCAGCTACGGCGAGAACGATCACCAGACGCTGGGCGTTACGGCCGAGGAGATGGGGCTGGGGCTCAAGGCGCTGGCCAACATCCTGTCGCAGGTGGCGCCGCTCTTCGTGATGGGAGAGCCGCACGACCTGAGGGCTGTGGCGATGGTGCAGTCGCCGTTCACGCGGCGGCCGACGGTCTACGTGTACGACAACCACCCCGGTGGCGTCGGGTTCTCGGAGCGGATCTTCGAGGACTGCGCGCGACTTTTCCGGTCGGCCGGCGAGCTGGTCGGCGGCTGCCCCTGTCCCGACGGCTGCCCGTCGTGCGTGGGCCCGGCACTGGAGATCGGTCCGCGCGGCAAGGAGCTGGCCGTGCGTCTGCTCGCGCTGGGCGGGATGGAGGACCGGGGAGTGCTCTCGGGTCAGGGCCTGTCCGCGGCTTCGAGGCCCTCTGCCTCCGCCGAGGCATAAGGAGTCGGAGGAGTTTCCGAAGCTATGACCCTGTCCGACAGGCTGCGGCGGATCGGCGCGTTGCACGGCATCGCGCCTGCGGCGCCGATTCCGGAACCCGCGCCCCGCGAGGAACTTTCCGGTTTTCTGCCGTGCTCCAACATGTACGGCACGTTCCTGATGAGCGAACGGCTCTATCCGCTCGAGCACGCGCACGGGCGCCACGCGCTCCAGGAGGCGCTCGCTTGCGAAGCGGGCGCGCTGGGAGTTCTGGCCCGAGATCGGAGCATGGGCGCCTTCGATGTTTCGCGCGCGCTGTTCCTCGACACGGAGACGACGGGGCTTTCGGGCGGCACCGGGACGGTCGCCTTCCTGGTCGGAGTGGCCGGTTTCGAGCCGGGCGGATTCCGCGTGCGGCAGCTCTTCATGCGGGACTTCGACGAGGAGCCGGCGCTTCTGTTCCATCTGTCGCTCTTGCTGGAGGAGCGCACCGGCATCGTCACCTACAACGGCAAGAGCTTCGACGTGCCGCTATTGGCCACGCGCTTCATCGCCAACCGGTTGCCGGCGCCGGAACTGGACCTGCCGCATCTGGACCTGCTGCACACGGCGCGGCGGCTCTGGCGCCACGAGCTTTCGGAGCTGACGCTGGCCTCGCTGGAGCGCTCGGTGCTGGCCGTGATGCGCACGGGCGACGTGCCGGGGATGATGATCCCGGCGCTCTACTTCCGGTTCCTCACCGAACGTCGATCGGACTTGCTGGAGCCGGTGTTCTCGCACAATCTTTTGGATGTTTTGAGTCTGGTTTCCGTGCTGGCCGCCGGGGCGCGAGCCTGCCGGGGCGAAGGCGAGCGCGTCGGAGAGCGGTATGGCGTGGCGCGGACGCTTGACGCAATGAGCGCGCGCGAGGAGGCCGTCCAGGCCTACCGCCGCGCACTGGCGCTGTGCCGCGAGCCGGCCCTGGAACGTACGGTCCGCAAGAGCCTGGCCCGCGCGCTGGCCCGGCTCGGCAACCACGACGAGTCGGCTGTCGAGTGGCGGACGCTGGCCGATCGCTGGGACGACCTGGACGCCCTGGAGGCCCTGGCCAAGCGGGCCGAGCACCGTACTCGGGACCTGGCGGAGGCTTCGGCCTGTGTCGAGCGGGCGCTGGCCAGGCTCAACTCGCCCATCTACCGCGCCGTGCGCACGCACGACCGCCGTCGCGCTGCTCTGCTCTCCCGCCGGGAGCGTCTGCACGCGAAACTGGCGCGAGCGGGGGCCTGAGCTTCAAGGCCCGGCCGGGAGGGCGGCGCTCGAGGTGCGAGGAGACAGCACGAGAAGGCCATCCTCCAGGCCGAGCGCAAAGTTCGAGACGCCAGAGCCAAAGAAGGGCTCGAACCCGAGCGAACCGTCCGGCGCCCGCCTCTGGCGCAAGACGCCGGAAACTCCCGTGTCCCGCAGCAGGTCGGCTGCCGCGTAGGCGGCCGGGCAACCGAAGGGCAATGCCAGCAGGTTCGGACCCTGAGCCAGCGTTGTGTCGACTTGCGCGGCTGGCCAGAGCGGCCCGCGCAGCCGCAACGTCGCCGGCGCGAGCAATCGCACCAGGTAGCAGCGATTGCCCGCGAGCGCAAAATCGGTCCGGCCGAAGGCGGGGATGAAAACTTCGAATTTCGAGGCCGGAAGCGAGCCCGTCAGAGCTGTCCGCGCCACCAGTGCCGCAGCGCAGTCCCGGGCCAGGTCGCTGGCCATGTAAGCCTGTCCAGGTCCCGACCCCGTCGCTGCCACCGGCAGCGAAACCAGACTGGTCCCGCGCGGCAGCTCGAGCGCTACATGGGCCATGCCCTGCGAGTCGAGAGTGAGGCTCCGGAACTTGCCGCCCAGGGTCCTCACCGGCTTGCCGTCGGAGAACGTGAGCTGCAGCGTCTGGAGGCCATCGAACAGATTCACCCCGTCGGCCACCGGCAGAGCGATGTCGGCCAGGAAGACTTGAGGGTCCGGCGTTGCCGTCAGCTCCAGCAAAGCCGTGCCCGAGGCGGCGAAGGCGCCGCCCGGAAGAGTCCGGATCATCCGCAGAGGTTGCCCGGGCGGCGGCACGTTGAACGACGCCGTCACGCGCAGCGTGCCCGCCGGCACGCGGGAGAGCGCCAGGCTCGAAAAGCTGAGGCGCGCCACCGGCGGCGCGGGTCCCGTGTCGAAGACGATCACGCTGCCGGCCGGCGGCAACGCCGAGTTACCCGCGAAATCGACCGCGCCTCGCAAGTCGACTGCGGCCAGGCCGTCCAGGACATCGACGCCATCCTGGCGAAGGACCTCCTCGGAGATCGTCCAGACTCGCGAGTCGCCGGCGCGGCGCATGAGAGTCGGCGGCAGGTCATTGCCGATCCCGGGGCGATCGATGGCTACCGAAGGCGTTTGCGCCAAAGGCTCGCTGAAGGTGGCCGTGAGCGTGAACGGTCCCGCTCCGACTCGTTGCGACGGCTGACTGAAGCTGAAGGCGGCCGTGGGCGGCACCGTGTCGATGGGCAGCAACGTGACGACCGGGGCCGCAGGCGCATTGCCCGCCAGATCCAGGATGCCCGCGGCGCTCAGGACTGCAGTCCCGTCCAGAACGCGAGAGCCATCGTCGGGCAGCACGATATAGTTGAAGGTCCAGGCTGTCGGGTCGGACGCTGGGCTCATCGGGGCGTCCTGGACATCGCCGCCGGTACCGGGCCGCTCGATGGTCAACCTGGGCGCGCTCGAAAGGGGCTTCGATGCGGTGAGGTCGATGGGGAGCACGCCGACAGGTGCGGCCCTGGTGCCGAGACGGGGCTTCAATGCAATGATTGGCGGCGTCGTGTCGATGACGAAGCTGTCGTTGGCAGGTGCGAGGCCGGCGTTGCCCGCCCGGTCGACGACGCCGTCGAGAAGGACACGGGCCCGGCCGTCCAGCACGCGGACGCCATCGGCCGCGGCCACGGTGTAGAGGAACGTGAAGACCGACGCATCCGCGCCCGGGGTCATCGCGGCGAACACCAGGTCCGTCCAGGGGCCGGGCCTGCTCACCGCCAATCGCGGCGGACCGGCAAGCGGCTCGGAGAAGGAGGCCGTGATGAGCAGGTTTCCGGGACCGACGGCGGCGCTCGGCTTGCCGTACGAGAGGGTGCTCGTGGGCGGGAGCGTGTCGACCGTGAAGGTGGAGTTGAGCAGCCCGCGCAAGTTGTTGCCGGCAAGGTCCCGCGCCTGGGAGACGGTGATGCGGCAGTCGCCGTCGAGCACCGCGGCGCCGTCGGCAGGGAGCACCACGTAACTCAGGGTCCACAGAGATGCGTCCGCGCCGCGCACGGCCGGCGACAACACGACGTCGTTGCCCGTTCCAGGTCGATCGATGGAGACGAGGGGCTGGGTCGAGAGCGGCTCGTCTGCGGACAGGGCAATCCGCAGCGTCCCGGCGGTCACCGCGGCCGCGGGCTGATCGTAGGAGCAGGTGACCACCGGTCCCAGCACGTCGCTCCTGGATGGCGTGACGACGAAGGCGCCCGCCAGCAGCGACACGGCGCCGGCGCTCGTGGCCACGACGTTTCGCGCGCCCAGGGCTGCAGTGGCCGCGATGGAAACGCGCAGCCGCGCCGCCGGCGTGCCGTCGGACAGAGAGAGCGTCGACAGCGGAGTGAGCTGGACGTCCTGGCCGCTGATACTGAACTGAACGGAGCCATCGACTCCTGGACCTGCCACGATCAACTCCTGGTTCGGCGTCGCCGCAGCGGCGTCGGCGGCGGCAGAGGCGGGATCGAATCCAGCAGTCCCCGAGGGCACGACGGCGAGCCGCCGCAGGTCGAAGGTCGCCGTCTTGGCGGGTGCGACGAAATCGATTCCGGGCGAGTCGAGGCCGGCCGACACCTGCACCGACAGCGAGCCTCCGAAGGAAGTCGTGCCGAAGTCCGTCGAGAGCAGGGGGGCGTTGGCGGCGTAGGCCGGCGACGCGAGGTTGCTCGTGGTGACGGGACCGTCGAGCGGCTCGAGCCAGACCTGGTAGAGAGCAGGGGGCAGGCCGGCGATCGTGTAGGCGCCGTTGCTTCGCGTGTAGGCCCCGCAGACGGCCACTCCGGCCGCATTCACGGCCAGCGCGTGAGCGCCGAAGAGGGGAGTGCCCGCGCCGCCGGAGGCCCTGCCGGAGATGGAGCCCACCGAACCCTTGAAGCGGATCGACGGGTAGACCGAGCTGATCGCCGCGACGTCATCGGGCGCCAGCGTCCGGCCCCGCCGGTTGTCGCGCACGGCAAATGCAAGCATGGTGCTGGCGAGGATGGCCGAGTGATCCAGCCCCAGCAGGTGGCCAATCTCGTGCGTGGCGACCGCTTGCAGATCGTAGGCGCCGGCTTCCGCTCCAGTCGTGAAGCGCACCTGTGGATTGAGCAGGACGCTGGCGTAGCGGATCGTGCCGCTCTGGACGTCGTAACTGTAGGGTGTTACAGCCAAAGCGCCGTTGTACGGGAAGGTGTCATCGGCGAAGCTGACGATGTTGACGCCGTCGATGTTGGGCGGTACTGCCAGGTCGGTACTGCCCTGATCGTTGAACGCGAGGTTGGCGCTGGCGACGGCGGCCCAGGTTCCGAACGCGGCGCGCGCGGCATCGGCGGCGGTGAGGGCGCCGGCGGTCACGTTTCCGAACGGCGTCGACGGGTTGATCCTGTACGGAATCGGGATGCGGCTCCACTTGAGGCCGAGGGTCGGGTTGGAACCGTCGGCGTTTTGGTTCCAGGCGAAAACGCAACTCGCAGCAGCCGCCAGCAGCAGCGCGGCGATCGCCGGAGAGCCGAGAATCCGAGGAGCCACTCGCCCAATATACATAAGGAATGTGGCCGATTTGTTAAGCACGAAGCGTGCCCGCACCCCGCATCAGAGCCTCGGTCCGGAATGCCTTGCCTTCTACTGCGCCTTCAATCCGAACTCGTAGAGCAGCGAGTTGAACACGGGGCCCAGCCCGGGCAAGCACTTCAACCGCAGCTCCACCTTGTTCTCGGGCGACGACAGGAAGCTGGTCGGAAAGACCTGATAGATTTCTCCGGGCGGCGTGCCCGGAACGCTGTAGGTCTGGGGGGTATTCCGCATCGTCACCT
>JACQFU010000056.1 GCA_016199905.1 Candidatus Wallbacteria bacterium | reverse complement strand
GAAAGACTGTCAACACGGAGGCACAGAGACACGGAGGTTTCTCTCTGCCTCTGTGGCTTCGTGTCTCTGTGTTAGGTCTTTCCTCTTGGCATGAACCATGATGCTTGGACTGTAGCGTTGATTTGAAAACGATCTACTAGTCCCTCTCGTGCGCCATCATCTCGCGCATCGTCTGGAAGTACTTGTTGGACGGGTAAAGGAGGAAGTTGCGGACTTCTTCTCGTAGTCCTGCATCTTCGTCTCGCGGATCTGCTCGATCTTCTCGCTCACCAGATTGGATTGGAATCGAAGCTCGTTGCGCAGCTCCTCGAGCTTGTCCAACTCCTCATTTAGGCCGCGCACCCGTTCCGCGACTTGCACCTCGCGCTCCAACTCTTCGATGACCATCGCCGTGCGCCAGCCGCTCGACTTCTTGGATCGGAGAATGTCGCCGAAGGTGTGGTCGCCGACGTAGAGGACCTCTTCGCCCCGGAAGCCGGCCACCTCCTCGAATTGCTGGGAGCTGCCGCGCTCGTAGACCTTTGCCCGCTTGACGCCCAGGCGCTTGTCTTTCGCGGTGTAATCGGGCGTCAGCAGCGCCTTCATCGGTGTGCCCTTCAGGAAGAACTCGGGCTTTCCGCTGTCCACCAGCACGAATTCGAAGTAGTCCGTCCAGTCGGGGTACTGCTCCATCTCGCCGTTGAGCAAATAGCTCATGACGGCCTCGGTGTAGTCGAGCTTCGAATTGGTGAGAAGGAACAGGACCTTTCCGGAGCGGATGAACTTGTCCAGAGAGAGCGCCAGGTTTGGATCCTTGACGAAGTAGAGCTCGGGTTCGGCCAGGATCTGCGCCTTCAGCGTGCCGTCGCGATGCGTCTTGTCGATGCAGAAGCGGATGTCGTCGAAGAGCTCCTGAGGGGTCTTGCCGAACGTCTTGCCGTCGACCTCGAATGCCGAGATCATTTCGGCATAGAGCGCCACTTCGGGGATCGAGAAGAGCGTGTCGACCGAGTAAAACTCCGGATTGGCCAGGTCGGGCCGCTTGTTCGTGTAGATGACCTTGCGCATCTCCCGGGACAGCGGCTGTTTCCCGTGATAGACGGTGACCACGTACTGGTGCTTGTCGAGCTTCAGGACATTGCCGTGAGTCTTGTCGACAACCAGCCCACGAATCACGAACTCCGGGTCGTACTTGAGCTCGAGCACATCGGCCGCGTAGCCCTTCTCCTCGACCATCTTGCGCTTCGTCATATCGAAAGCCAGCTGCTCGATCATGACCTTGTTGTACATGGCCAGCGTGTGGTCCATGTCGAACCCGATCATCCGAATGCTCTTCATCTTGAGGTTGCGGTTGACGAACACCCGCTTGGCCTTCGAGATGTTTCGCTCGGTCTGGTAGGGGAATTCCTCGATGGTGTCGAGGTAGAAGACGTTTCGCTTCCGCTTCATGATTGGGGCCGTTGCGCTCATCGGCACTCGCTCCTGCAGCGTTTTCGTGTAGGTGGCAAAGGAGTCGGCAACTCTAGCAGCCAAGCCGTTACTCTGTCAACGATACTGCGGCAGTCTCAGCTCCCCGCGTACCGGAAGGGCGCTCCTGATGCGTCGGTTCCGACCAGGCCCCCCACCACGAGCACGATCTGGCCGTCGGAAGGAGCCAGATTGCCGAACACGGCCAACGCGTTCGCCAGGGCGTGCAGCAGCCGGTCTCGCAGGTGTTCGCTTCCGGCAGCTTCGACGATCGTCAACAAATTGCCGGCCTTATCCACCAAGTAGACCTTCTCGTCTTCGGCGTAGAAGCCCTTGGGAGCCAGCAGCACGGGCATCTTCTCGGGCGCGAAGAAGTTCGAGCGGAAGGTGCGGTACTCCTTATGCGCGGCCTCCACGGTCGGTCGCGCGTATCCGACGATTCGATCGATATCGGCCCGCTCCAGCGGAACCTCCTTGGCCGCCTTCACCGTCAACCGTCGAGGCGAGAACCCGGGCGCCAGCAGGCCTGCCTCCACCAGCAGCTTGCCTTGCCGGGAGACTTTCCGCGTAGACGGCTGCGTCGGCGTAGCCGTGCGCGTCAAAGTCTCCGTCATGAACTGCCCCGTAGCCAGGTCGACCAGGGTGCTGGTGTCCAGCATGCGGTCCGCTCCCAGGCGCCGGGACTCGATCCCCAGTTCGACGGCCTCCATCCCCGCAAGCGGTTCCTCCTTGCGGTCCGACCGGTCCGTCCCAAAGATCTCCTCCAGCGCCGGCAAGTCGTTGAACTTGCCTTGCAGGTAGGTCTTGACGGCGCGGCTCGAGTAGAAGCAGTCGAGCACCTTGTCCATCATCATCGCCAGGTCGCCGCTGGACTGCGAAGACGAGTAGGCGCGAATCCAGACTCCAAGATCTTCAAGCATCGCGGCCATCCGTGGCACGCCGCGGATTGCCGGCGTGTCGGTCATCTTGCGCAGCTCCTCGTAGTGCGCCGTCGTCACCGACTTGCCTCCGTCCACCGACAGCTTCATCAACCAGTCGGCGGCCTTGGAGACCTCGGTCATCAGCGCCTGGCGATCAGCGGGCACGGGAATACCTCGACGCCGGACCCACGGCCCTCTTCACAGCTTCGCTCCGATCTCGCCGTGTACCTCGCGCGCGGGGCCACTGATGTTCGGGTTCGAGTCCTTCGTCAATTCCTTGAGCGCAGAGGCAATCGGGGCGCCGTATTCGATCAGCATCGGCCGGAGGCTGTAGGTGTACTCGATGGCCACAGCGAAACGGCAGCGATCCTGAAGCGTCTCCACGAGGTACGGCACGAACCGGCAATCGCCGACGGCGGGGATGTGAGGCATCACCCTCTCCATCGCGTACTGCTTCTCCTCCTCCGTCAGCTTGCAAGGGCGCGTCAGCACCGGGCCCAGCTCCAGGTTGGCTTCGAGGGCGCCGAACCCCTCCGCCCGCACGAGAATCTCCAGACCCTTGCGGGCGATGTCGGGGTCGCAGTCGGAAGCCGCCATCCGGAACAGCCACCGGTAGCGCGAGTCGGGCAAGTGTTGCAGCATCTCGAAGGCCGTTCGTCTGGCTTCGCGGGTCGGCGCCGAAAGGAAGTTGGTCAGCGTCGACTTCAGCAGCATGTCCGCCTCGGCCAGCTCCGCGATGGCGGGGATCGTGAGTTTGAAGTTCCTCCAGCCGCCCTCGCCCAGTTCCTCCAGCATGCGGGTGGGCGGCAGCTTCTTCGCGCGCACCAGTTCCGCCTTGCCGATGATGCGGACGATGGCGTTGTCCTTTTCGGCCATCAGCGGAGCCAGCTGCGCCGTGTCGCGCCCCGTCGAGGCGAAGAGCGCGAGCTTCGCCCACGAGCGCACGGCCGGCGCCCGGTCGTTCACCATCCGCTTGAGGGCCGGCTCCGCCCGCGGATCGGCCAGTTGCCGCAGCATCTTGCAGGCTTGTTCCCGGACGGCGTCGTCCGGAGAGTCCGCCACCGTTCCGATGGCGGTGCAGGCGCGGTTGCCAAGGGCCATGAAATAGGCCTGAACGTCGCGGCCGATGCCGGGATCGGCGAGCAGCGGCAAAAGGCTCTTCATCGCCGAAACGCGGGCCCCCAGGCTGGCCAGAAGCGAGACTCCCGCTCGGCGCAGCAAGCAGTTCTTCAGCTCCAGCAGACGGTTGGCCAGCTGCTCTCGCCGCTCGTCGGGCAACGACTTGAGGCGCTCGATGGCCATCTCTCTGTAGAACGAGTGGCTCAGAATCGGCACCAGATCGGGCAACGCCAGCTTGAGCGGGTCGAGCTTCTCGGATACCAGGTAATGGCCCGGGACTCGAAAGCGCTTCGTTTCGAAGAAGGGTCGCAGCTCGGAGGCGCCTATGGCGGCGTAACCCTGAGGAATGGCGAAGCTGTGCAACCCCGGCACGGCCACGAACCCTCCGGCCTTGAGCTTGGGAAAGGGCGTGATCGCCAGCTCCAACTGCCGGATGGCGAGAAGCAGCTTGGTGAAGCTCTTGAATCTGCCCGAGGCGTCCTTCTGGGCCGCCAGGTCTTCCACCATGGCCACGCTGCGCTGAAAGCCGCCGGTCTCCAGGCTCTCTCGGAGTTTCCAGAGAGTCTGCTGATCGATCGCGTTGAGGCCGCTGGCGAACATAGTGGCCAGCACCTCGCGAACCTTGTTCAGAACGTCGGACACGAGATGACATTCGTAGCAGATAACCCCGGAGCGTTCTAGTCCGGGGTGCGCACCACCCGGCTGCGCTGCTCAGTGTAGATCGAGCGTGCGCCCGTCGTCGGGCAGCTCGAGGATGCGCAGCAGCTCGCGGCTCAACGTCTCGAAGTTGGTCGGCTTCATGATGTAGTGAAGGGCGCCGACCTGCATCGCCCGCTTCACGTCCTCCAGGTCCGTTTTCACCGAGTGGATGACCACGGGGATGCTGCTCGTGCGCGCGTCGCTCTTCAGGCGCCGGCAGATCTCGTAACCATTCATCCCGGGCATCATCAAGTCGAGCATGATCAAACTGGGAGGCGCAGTGAACGCCTTGACGAGGGCTTCCTGACCTTCGCAAGCGGTTTCGACCAGGAACCGGCCGTCGTACTCGAGCGCGTACTTGAGCATCTCGCACATTTCGAAATCATCGTCGACGATCAGCAGCTTGTGGGGCGCGATCGTGGCCGTCACGTCGTCGGCCGGCCCGGCCATCGATCGCTTGCGGGTCGAGGCCACACGCTCCAGCCACTCCCGAAGCGCCGCCGAGCGGAACGGTTTTTGCACGAAGCCCAGCACGTTCATGTCGCTCACGGTCTGTTCGATCTCCGGCATCAACGTCCCGGAACAGAGGAGGATCGGAAGTGCCGGTTCGATCGCGTGCAGCGCGCGACAGAGCCCAAACCCGTCCATCCCGGGCATCCGCAAGTCGAGCAGCGCCAGATCGTAGGCTCCCGGCTCGAAACTGCGCAGCGCCTTTTCGGGATCGGTGAAGGCTGTCGACCGGCACCCCTCTCGCTCGAGGACCGTCGTGTAGAGCGCCAGCACGTCTACCTCGTCGTCCACAACGAACACCCTCAGCCCCAGCGGCGGGCGCTTTCCGCGCTTGCCGGGCGCTGCCGCCGAAACCTGGTGCGCCGGCCTGCTCGAAACAGGCAAGTGCACCCGCGCCGTGGTTCCCACTCCGACCTGGCTCTCGATCTCGAGCTCACCCCGGTTCTCGCGCAGCAGCGAACGGCAAATGGCCAGCCCCAGGCCGGTTCCCTTCCCGGGCGCTTTCGTGGTGAAGAACAAGTCGAACACTCGCGGGAGAATCTCAGGCGCAATTCCCGTGCCCGTGTCTCGGATCTCCAGCACCAGGCGTCCATCCACCATCGGACAAGTCCCGATCGTGATCCGGCCCCCGTCGGGCATCGCGTCCCGCGCATTGACGATTAGATTCAGCAGGATTTGCTGCAAGCCCGCGGCCCCCAAGTCGACGAGCGGAGCCCGCAGGTCGATGTCTTTCACCACTTCGATCCGGGCGCTGCTCAGCTCTCGCCCCAGCAACGAAAGGATGTCTCTGAGCACGTCGGCCAGCTGGACCGGCCCGGGCGTCGTGCCGCCGCCTCGCGACAACTTCAGGAAGTTGCGTACGATGTCCACGCACTGCCAGCTCGTGCGCTCCAGCAGTTTCAGCCGCGCGATGAAGGGCGCCTCGGCGTTCACCGCCTCGTCGATCAGAGTCTCGAGGCTGCCGATGATGACCGCCATGGGGTTGTTGATGTCGTGCGCCAGCGCGCTCGCCATCGTTCCGAGCGTCGCGAGCTTGTCGGCCTGGATGAGCGCCGTCTCCATCTGCACCTTCTGGGTGATGTCCGCGAAGTGGAAGATGATGCCCGGGGTGCGACGGCTTGGAGGGTTCCACGGACTCAGGACGAAGCCGATAGTTGTCTTGGTGCCGTCGGCGCGCGTCAACTCCGTGGTCTGCTGCCCGACGGGCCACTCTCCCGAGAATCCCTGAGTAAAGGCCCGCAGGATCTCGCGGCAGCCCGGAATCAAGGTGTAGTGCTGACCCTCGACGCTCCTGCGATCGAAGCGGGCCAGCTTCCCGGCAGTTTGGTTCGCCAGCACGACGTACCCGTCCGGATCGGCCACGATCAGCGCGCTCGGCAGAGACTCAAAAATGGCCCGCGCGTCGGAGGCCGTGAACACCTCGGCAACGCCTTTGAGCCGCCCGTCAGCGCTGCCGGAGGCAGCCGAGTGGCGGCGGGCGGCCTCGCGAACGGCCGCGATCAGCTTTTCGACGGGCGCATCCTCCGGCACGGTGGCGCAATACCCGAGTTGGCCGCTGGAGCAGAGCGTCTCCAGCCGATCGCAGGACCGCATCAGCACCACTGCTGCATCCGGTGGGACGAACGGCAGTCGCGCCAGCACCTCGGCCGCGCGGTCGCCCGGCAGATTCGAAACCAGGACGTCGACTTCATGCTGCTCGAGAATGACAGCAACGTCTTCTGGGGTCGAAGCGGTATAGACTGTCAGGCCGGCGAGGGTCAGACGCGGCCCCGCTAAAGGGCGATCCGAATGCTCTTCTTCGACTACCAGGACTTGGATTCCGGGCGCTTCTTGGGGGGATTGCATTCGTGTGAGCCGTCTGGCTGAGAGCCGAGGCCCTACTGGTTGTGGCGTCAGTCTACACGATCCGACAGGTCCTGCGCATCCTTGTCGAGAGGATTGCGCCAAAGAATAGGAACAGTCATCGCAGCGATTCGCCCAGCTCCTGTTCCGATAGGGCCGGCGTCCCTGCCGGCCCGTTCTGGGCGCGGCTTTTCAGGCAGGCGCGGAGGCCTGCCCTACGGGGCGCCCACTCCGCACCGGCGCGCCCGCCCCAGCCTCCCTGGGACCCGGGCCGTTTGCCGCGTATACTTTGTCGAAGCCATGCCGCTTCGCGCCTTCGTCGCCGAAATCTTCACACAATTCCGCCCCTCTTCCGATACCTTTTGTAGTCGAAGAGGGGAATCCCCTATGTCCAAGATGGTCTGTCCATTCCTGCTGCCTACGGCGAAATCGCCGGACCAGGCAGGCTGCCTCGAAGAACGTTGCATGCTCTTCGATAGGGTCAACCGCAGCTGCGGCTTGATCAGCATGGGCGCACCCCACAGTGGGTTCGCCTTCCCGGGTTTCGCCGGGATGATGGCCGGCGGGCCGCCCGTCGCCCCCGATGCGGGCGCCATCGAACCCGGGCTCAAAGACGTGTCGTTGCTGGAGCGCCAGGAGAAGGCCGACCTCTTCTTCATCGACGGCGAGCGCTTCTACTTCGCCGGCGATTTCAACCACGCCCTCGACGAGTACCTCAAGACCCAGGCCGCCGACCCCGAGTACTTCAAGGCCTACCTCCGCGCCGGCGACGTCTACTGCCTCCAGAAGCGTTTCAAGGAGGCCATCGAGCAATACAAGAAGGCCCTCGCCCTGCACCCCTCTCTCGGCGAAGTCTGGATCAAGCAGATCTGGCAGTACCGCTTCACTTACTCCGGCTCGCCGTCCCAGGACTCGATGTACCGCCGGGTGCTCGACCGGTTCCGCGAGCGCTGCCAGGAAGACCGCTCCAACAGCATCCTGCGCTTCGCGCTCGGGATGTGCCATTTGCTCCTGCCTCTCGCCGACGGCCCGGCCAAGGCTCGCTCCGCGGCGATGAGGGAGTTCGAGACAGCCGTCGAGATCGAGCCGCTCAATCTCTGGGCCTACTGGGGGATGAAGTACTGCCATCTCGATATGGGCCGCGACGTCACCGAGGAGTCGATCGGCCGGGCCTTGGAGGTTTGCCGCAAGGCCATCGAGTTGGACCCGACTGCCGCGTACGCCTTCTTCGAGTTGGGCGAGGTCCACGAGCTGGCCCTCCATCGACTGGGCGGCTCGCGCGAGACGGCCGTCGTCGAGTACGCCAAGGCGCTCGCCTGCGATCCCTTCCACCTGCCGGCCCACCTGCGGCTGGGGCTCCTGCAGATGTCGGGCTATCAGTTCGACACCGCCGAGGAGCACTTCCGCACCGTCATCGACCGCGATCCGACCCAGCTCGAGGCCGTGCTGGCAGCGGCGCGCCTCCACGCGGCAGCCGGCCGCCAGCCCGCCGCCGTGCAGCACTACGACCTCTTCCTGTCTCGCTGGGAGAGCTTCCGCCATTTCCCGGTGCTGCAGCTTTCGACGGCCACCGACCTGGAGCAGCTTTCGCTCGCGGACGTCACCTGCGAGCTGGCCGAAGTGCATCGCGAACGCCGCGATCACGCCCGCGCTCGAACGCTCTTCACGGCTGCGTTGGAGGTCCATCCGAGGCATCTCCAGGCCCAGATGCGGGTCGTGGAGCTGGACCTGGCGCTGGGTCAGGGGAACGCCGCTGCCTTGGCCGAGGCGCTCCAGAAGTACCGGGACGCGCTCTTCACCGACCCCAACTCGGCGATGCCGCACTTCGCCCTCGGCTACTTCCACGCGCTGCTTTCCCGACAGACTCTCGACCACCGCGAGGAGAATC
>JACQFU010000055.1 GCA_016199905.1 Candidatus Wallbacteria bacterium | reverse complement strand
GGTCGTGGAGCTGGCTCAGGTTCGTCAGGTCGAAGCTCAGGCGTGCCAGGCGGTCGATCTGCCTCTTCATCACGCTCAAGTAGCGGGCCTGGTCCGGGCTGACGGGCGACAGCATCATGATGTCCGTGTAGCCCTTGAGACTCACGAGCGGAGTGCGCAGCTCGTGGCCGGCCACGGCGATGAAGGAAGTCTTCATCTCATCGAGCTCGCTCAGTTTTCGGTGCGCCTCGTCGAGGTGCGTATAAAGCCGGGCATGCTCGAGAGCTGCGGCTACCGGGTTTGCCAGCGCCTCGAAAAAGCGCACGTCCTCGGCGCTGAAGGTGCTGGCCCCGACTTTGTTGCAGGCTTCGAGTGCGCCCAGCACCTTGCCGTGCAACCTCAGCGGCACACAGAGAAGAGACCGCGTGATGAAGCCGCTGGCCTGATCGACCTTGTCGTTGAAGCGCGTATCGGAGCGCACATCGTCGACCAGCACCGACTCGCCGGTCCCGACCACCCATCCGGCCACACCCTCCGCCCGCTTCATACGGTAGCCGGTGAGCGAGCCCTCGCTCTCTCCTGTGGCCAGATAGAACGTCAGCTCCTCGGATTCGGCGTCGACCAGGATGACCGAGGACGCTTCTGCCCCGACCGCCTCGGAGGCGAGCCGCACGGTCTGCGCCAAGGTCTTTGGGAAATCGAGGCTGGAGTTGAGCAGACTGCTGGCGCGCAGCAGCGCGGCCATCTGCGGCAGCGTCAGGCAGGCGATCTGGTCGCCCGATCCGGTCGGCTCTTCCATCTGCGGGACTCGACGAGTCATTATATCAGGCGCGCCTGAGGCCCGTGGATGCACCCGGGATGGAGCAGCGTCTCGAGCAGGGAGTCCCATGATCATGCGACAGTCGACAGTGCGGATGCGACGGGAGAGCAACTCCGCTGCCAGGCCTTGGAGGCGCCGATGAACCCACCTCGCAGAACGCCGGGCCGGAGATCCGGGGAGAGATTCACCATGCCCAAAGGAAAACCGCCCGGGGTGAGGCGGATAAGCCGCGCTCCGACCGGTACCGGACAAACGACCAACTGGGACCGAGTAGCGCAGTGGTACGACGCGCTCGTCGGACAGAAGGGAAGTGATTTTCACCGGACACTGGTGATTCCCGGGGCCCTGCGTCTGCTCGGCAGCCTGGCGGGCGACCGAGTGCTGGACGTAGGCTGTGGGCAGGGAGTTCTTTGCAGAGAGCTGGCCAGGGCGGGTGTGAGCGTGGTCGGAGTCGACGCTTCGCCGGAACTTCTGGAGCTGGCGCGAAAGCGCTCGGGAAACCCGGCGGAAGCCGCCGGTCGCAGACGCGAGGAGAGGGCAGGGGGACACCGGGGGGCGGCCGGCCGCATCCGGTACGTGGCGCTCGAGGCGCAGCGAGTGGGGGAGCTGAGGGCAGAAGGCCCGGGCGAGGCAGGACCACCTTTCGACGCGGCGGCCTGCCTGCTGGCGCTCCAGAACATGGAGCCCTTCGAGCCGGTGGTCGCCGGCTGCGCCAAGCTGTTGAAGACTGGAGGACGAATCGTGATAGTGATGACGCACCCGGCGTTTCGCAATCCCAGACAGAGCGGGTGGGGCTGGGACGAGGTGCGGCAGCTTCAGTACCGGCGCGTGGATACCTATCTCGGGCGACTGAAGGTGCCGATCCAGGCCCACCCCGGGTCAGCGCCCGACATCTACACTTGGAGTTTCCATCGGCCGCTACAGGACTATGTGAAGGCCCTTTCGGACGCCGGCTGCTGGATCGACGTCCTCGAAGAGTGGCCCTCGGACAGGGTCAGCCAGCCCGGTGTCCGAGGCAAGGCCGAGAACCGAGCTCGGGCAGAGATTCCGATGTTCCTGGCGCTCCGAGCCGTAAAGGTGGCCTCGCCCCCTGCGGGCGGTGGGCGAGGTGCTGCCCAGGGCTGATTACGCAGTCGCTCAGGCCGGTCCGCGCGGGTCGGCGCGATAGTCGGCCTTGTAGCGCCGGTTGTAGATGAAGGCGAGGATCTGTTCCTTGGCCGAAAGGAACGAAGCGAAGAAGAGCATCTTTCGCATCTCCTCGAGTTCCAGACCTCCCTCCGAGACGAGCTTCTGGGCGTTGTCTCGTTGACGGGCGATCTCGTGCAAGTGGCCAAGGAGCTTGTCCTGTTCCGAGTTCTGCTCGAGGCTCGACTTGACGTCGCTCAACAGCTCCTCCTGCGATATTTTGACGTAGCGGCGGATCTCCGCAACCCGATCGTTGCTGCGGTAGAAGGCCTCGACCAGTTCTTCGACGGGAATCTCGGCGTTGTCCTCGCGGTTGGCGAGGATCTGCCGATAGCGTCGCCGGTCGCGCACGGTCTGGAATCCCCAGAAGAACGCGAAGAGCACGATGATGTTGAGGACCAAGTATTCCATTGTGGCCCGGGACCTGTCTCGCGGCCGGTCGCCGGATGCCGGCAGCCCGGAGGAATCAGGATACACGGCCTACCGTCCATGCTCCAGCGCACAAAAGCGACCGGAGGCATCGCCGTAATGAATGGCCGGGCGAGGGGCCCGCGGAGGGGGGGAGGGGCAGATGCGGCACGGGATGCGGGATCTCGGCTTTGGGCGCGGTTTTCCGCCAGGATTGGAGCTTGCAATTGTTCGTTCGGAAATGCTAAAACGTTGGGCCCCGCGGAACGGGCACGTGAGGCCGCGAGTGCGTCCTCTGCCGTTTGTCCGGGCACTACCCATGAAAACCAGACCCAGCCTTCAAGGAATTGCCATTCTCGTGATGGTGTCCCTGTTCGTCGCCTTCGGCGCGGCGCTTGCGTTTGCCAAGACGCAGTCCAAGGAGGACCAGCCGGCCGGCCTGGCCAAGATCCTCGGCGAGGAGCCGGCAAAGGGGGCCAGACAAAAGCCCCTGAAGATCACCGGCTTCGAGATCGCGGGGAACCAGAACGTGAGCGAGCAAGTGGTGCTTCTCACGCTGGAATCCAAGATTGGGCGGGACTTCTCGCAGTAACTGGGGGACCGTGACGTGCGTGCGCTGAGGAACCTCGGCTACTTTTCGACCATCGTCCCGCAGATCACCCCCTATCAGAGCGGCGTGAAAATCGTCTACCGAGTCGTCGAGAACCCTTGGGTCAAAGACGTCAAGGTGACAGGCAACTCGGTCGTCTCCACGGCGGACATCCTCAAGGCGCTCAGCGTGAAGAAGAACGCCATCCTCAACGTTGGCCAGCTCCAGGAGGCCATCAAGAGGATCAACAAGCTCTATAGCGACAAGGGGCTGGCGTACTGCGGAATCATCAATCAGGACCAGTTCGCGATCGACCCGTCATCGCAGGTTCTTTCGATCAAGATCGCCGAGCCCAAGCTGCGGGAGATCAAGATCTCGGGGAACAAGAAGACCAAGACGAAGGTGGTCACACGCGAGATGTTCCTCAAGAAGGGCGATCTGGTGCGCACCGAAGACCTCAAACGGAGCCTTCGCAACGTGTACAACCTGGGCTACTTCGAGGACGTGAAGCCGCCGGAGCCGAAGCTCACGCTCGACAAGCAGTTCATGGACCTCGAGATGGAAGTGAAGGAGCAGAAGACCGGCAGTGCCAGCTTCGGAGGCGGCTACAGCTCCGTGAACGGCATGATCGGCTTCCTCGATCTGGCGGAGAACAACTTCCGGGGCAACGGCCAGACCGTCCGGGCCAAGATCCAGTTCGGCGGTGAGAAGAGCTACGTGCTCAGCTTCGTCGAGCCCTGGTTCCAGGACCGTCCGGTGAGCCTGGGCCTGTCGCTCTTCAAGACCGCTGTGGATCGCCAGGAGATCCAGAACCGCGCAATCGTGTCGAGGTTCCGCGAGCGACGCGACGGCCAGTCCGTGACGGGCGGCTGGCGCGTGGGTCGCGACCAGCGCCTGGCGGCCACGTTCACCAATGAGAACGTGGACGTCAACGGATTGGGCGGCCCCGGCTTCGGTTTGCCCGCAGACTTGCAGCGCCTCGACACCAACAAGGATGGTCGCACGGAGTACGGGGAACAATCGCTTCGCCTCACCTGGAGCGACGATCAGCGAGACAACGCGATGAACCCGCACAACGGTCAGCGCCTCAGCCTCACCGGTGGAGTGACCGGCGTGTTCCTCAAGGGTCCCAACGGCTTTTACCAGTACACGGGCGACTATCGCCGCTACCACACCTTCGACGACGTGGTCGACGGCTTGACGCTGGCGGGCCGGGTTCGCGCGGGCCACACGGCCGTCGTCGATGGCGAGTTGAGGTTCATCGATCGGTTTGCGCTGGGCGGCACGGACACCCTTCGCGGCTTCGAGGACCGAGAGTTCACGGGCAAGGACTTCATGCTGGGAAACATCGAGCTAAGAAAGCAGTTCACCAAGATGTTCGGCGTGGCGGCATTCATCGATTCGGGCGATGCGTTCGGTTCCGACGGCCACGACCTGGACCTGAAGTCGAGTTACGGAGCGGGCCTGAGGCTCAACACGCCGCTTGGACCGTTCCGGCTGGACTACGGCAAGCCCTTCGACGACCGCGGCGGCCGCTTCCACTTCGGCATCGGCCAGCAGTTCTAGTCGCCCATCCTGGCCTGCTTGGCAACGGGGCGCAGTCGCGCTATAGGGCTGAATAGTTCCATTTTCACTTGCCCGCAATCCGCGCGAACCCGTATACTCGCCCCGGCTCGGAGAAGGACCCCGAGCATCTCGAAAGGAGAGGGTGCCAAATGTCGAGGAAGTCAGCCGTCTTCGGTGCAGCGGCGCTGCTGCTGGCCTGCGGCGTCCAAGCGGCGGAGCCCGTGCTTCTCCAGTACAAGTTCCAAAAGGGAGAGCCACTCCACTATCGACTGCAGATGAAGAGCAAGTCGACCTTCAGCATGCCTGATGGCAAGAAGGAAGAGCAGGAGATGGGCAGCTCGATGGACTTGACCCAGGAGCTGATCGAGGCCAAGGCCGACGGCAGCTACCGGGTTTCG
>JACQFU010000419.1 GCA_016199905.1 Candidatus Wallbacteria bacterium | reverse complement strand
GGAACCGCAAAGCGACCGAGATGCTCGATCGACTCCGAGCGGAAGGGGCGCTCAAGATCTATCACGTCGATCCGGAGCTGGAGCGCAAGGGCTGGGAGCACTTCGCGCGCAACGTCCGCAAGGAATGGACGCCGCACCACGCGATGGCCATCGCCTTGATGAAGGAGCTGGGCATCCGGATGGTTTTCACCTTCGACGCCGCCTACCGGGACGCCGGCTTCGTCACGCTTCCGCTCACGGAGGGCTGACGGCTCACCGACCCTCGCGGATGCCGTACTTGCGGAGCTTGTACTGCAACGCGCGCAGGCTGACGCCGAGGGTCTTCGCGGTGCGCCGGCGGTGGTTGTCGCAGGCCTTCAGCGTCTCCATCACGTGGATGCGCTCGGCCTCCTTGAGCGTCATCCCGGGCTTGGGGCCGGGGCCAGAGGCCTGGAACATCGTGCCGAAGAGGTCTTCCTCGGCGAGCAGGTCGCCGGTGCAGAAGATCATCCCTCGACGGACGCGGTTCTCGATCTCGCGCACGTTGCCGGGCCAGCCGTATTGCAGCGCGCGATGCAGCGCCTTGGGGCTGACGCCGCTGACGGGCTTCTGGTACTCGGAGGCCGTCCGGTGGACGAAGTGCTCCAGCAAGAGCGGAATGTCGTCGCGCCGCTCGCGTACGGGCGGCACTCTCAGGGTGACGACGTTGAGGCGGTAGAAGAGGTCCTCGCGGAAACGTCCTTCCGCCACCATCGCCGGCAGGTCGCGGTGAGTCGCGGCGACGACGCGCACGTCGATGCGCAAGATTCGGTTCTCGCCCACGCGACGAATTTCCGACTCCTGCAGAACGCGAAGCAGCTTGGACTGCAGCTCAGGGGTGATGTCGCCGATCTCGTCGAGGAACAGCGTGCCCCCGTTGGCCTCCTCGAAGAGCCCGCTGCGAGAGCGTTCGGCGCCGGTGAAGGCGCCCTTGGCGTGGCCGAAGAGCTCGCTGTCGAGGATTCCCTCCGGGAGCGCGGTGCAGTTGACGGGGATGAACGGACCGCCGGCTCGCGGGCTGTTGCGGTGCAGCAGCCGGGCCACGACCTCCTTGCCGGAGCCTGTCTCGCCGACCAGGAGCACCGGGGCCTTGGTCGCGCTCACCATCTCCATCTGACCCAGCAAGTGGACGATGGCCGGAGCGGTGCCGACCAGCTCCTCGCGGTTTTCCAGGGCCCGCACCGCGCGCCGAAGCCGCGTGACTTCCTCCTGCAAGCGGATGCGCTCGGCCGTGACCTCGAGTCGGTGCATCAACGCGGGGGGGGCGATCGGCTTGCGCAAGTAGTCGGCGGCGCCGGAGCGGACGATGTCGACCGCGGTCTCGACGTTATCGACCACGGTCAGAAAGACGAAGGTCGTAGCGGGATCGATCTCGTGGGCCTTCTTCATCAGCTCCAGCCCCGTCATCCCGGGCATCTGCTGATCCGTGAGCACGATGTGGAAGAACTCGCGCTGGAGCAGCACGAAGGCCTCTCGAGGATCGCTGCAAGGGACGACGTCATAGGCCTGTCCGAGCTGAATGGCCAGCGCGCCGAGAAGGTCCTCGTCGTCCTCCACGACGAGAATGCGCAACGGAGTCCTGGGCCCGGACCTCCGGGCCGGGGTGCCCATGACGGGGTCCCAGACGGCCACCAGGCCGGTGTCGGGAGCGCGTCTGCCCGGCCCGCTCTCCTCGGGGGGGCTCATGCGGACGCCCGCCTCACCGGCAGCTCCACCAGGAACGTGCAACCCGGCCGTGTCGTTTCCTCCAACCATATACGTCCTCCGTGGGCCAGCGTGAACTCCCGGGCGATGAAGAGGCCAAGGCCTACGCCCCGCTTCGCGATGTCCGGCGAGGCCACGCGACCGAATTTCTCGAACAGATGTTTTCGCTCTTCCGGCGGGATTCCGGGACCTGAATCCAACACGGCAACGCGCACGATGCCTGCCTCGACTTGCGCCCGCACGGCCACACTGCCGCCCCTGGGCGTGAACTTCACCGCGTTGCCGATCAGGTTCCCGAGGATCGCGTGGATCTTCTCGGGGTCGCCTTCTACGATGGGCAGGTCCGGCGCCAGCTCGACCGACAGCGCCTTCTTGCCCGCGGCTGCCTGAATGCCGTTCTCTTCGACGACGGCTGCAATCACCTTCGAAAGGTCCACCGACTCGTAAAGCAGCTTGAACTGGCCGTGCTCCATCCGCATCAGTTCCAGCAGCGAGTCGGCCAGTCGGACCATCCGCGACAGGCTGCTCCCCATCATTTGCCTGGAACGCGCTTTCACGTCCTCGGGCACGGCCGGGTTGCCAAGCGCGTCCAGGTGCAGAAGACAACTGGAGAGCGGCCAGCCGCGAGACCATCTGATCGAAGCAGTAGAACACCTCGCGCAGCTCCGCTGGCTGCCCCAGCAGCGGACCACCCGCCTCCAGCGTTTCCAGGCGCGTCCGAAGGTCCCCTGCCATCACGGCCTTCATCCCGCGGTCCAGACCCATGGCCGCGCCGACCACCGAGGCGGCCAACGACCCGGTCATGGCCATGACCACCAAGACGAACAGTCCGGCGTAGACGAACACGGCCCTACGGAATCCTGCCAGCGCATCACGAACCGAAAGCTCCAGGGTGCCGAGCTTCTGGTCGTCGCCGGTGAGGCGATCGGAAAGCAACTGGGACAGCTCGAGCGTCTGCTCCTGGATGCCGGCGGCAACCTTCTCCGCCTCGGGCCCCTTGGGCGGTGGATGAGCGATCGTCTCGCAGATGGCAGCGCCGTATCGGTCGTGCACCCGCCCGATCCGCGCGTAGCCGTCCGCGGTGTCGTCGGGGTCCTCTTGCACCAGGGTCGCCAGCGCCGCCACGGCCTGCCCGGCGGCGAGCTTGTAGGCCTGGATGTCGCTCTGGCGGCGCATGATGAGATACTCCACCGCGGCGGTGTCCTCCTGCAGGAGCGCGACCTGCAAGCCATGCGCCCGCAGGTGGCGGTCCGTGGCGCGCAATTGTCGTTCGATGAAGTGTTGCATCACGCTATGTTCGCGGCCCAGAGACACCATGATCGCCGCCAGCGCTGCGAGATGCAATGCCGCCGTGCCGCTATTGCAGGCCACGGCATGCGTAGAACCGATGTTCTCGCAGAGCGCGCGCTCGAAATCCTCGACGGCGGGCCCTTGCGTGAGCCAATCGGACCGCA
>JACQFU010000418.1 GCA_016199905.1 Candidatus Wallbacteria bacterium | reverse complement strand
GAGCCGCAGACTCTTCTTGTGATTGCCGCGCGTGTAGAACTCGTAGGCGAGATTCGATTTCTGGTAGGCGGAGGTGGGCTCTCCATACGTCGATTCGCCGGCTTCCAGGGAATCGCCCTTCCAGCTCCAGATCGTGGTCCGCCGCAGATGGGGGGCCACGAAATTGTGGTAGACGAGCGAATCTTCGACGATCAGGCGGCTCTTGCCTGCCTTTTCCTCAATCCGCATGTCGCCTTCATAGGGCGGTTTCTCCTCGAAGGGGCCCCAGACCTTCACCAGCCGGGTGCCGGCTCCCCCCGATTCGACGACCTTGAACACCTCGGGAATCAAGTAACGGGCCTTGCCGCCGCTGACCCAACCGGCGACCAGGAGCTTGCCCCCTCCGAAATCGGCGGCCTCGAGCGTGTCGATGGAATAGCCCTTCCTTTGTGCCGCGAGCACTCGGGTCCCGCGCGACTCGGCGTAGAGCCGGCCGTCGATGTCGCCGGTCAGCGCGTCGTTGACCGTGCTGGTGGACACGAAGCGAACCTGCCGATCGAACTCGACCGGCTCGCCGGTCTCCTCCTTGGCAGCCGCCGGCCAAGCAGTGGCCGCAGAGATTGCGACTGTCAGGCCAAAAACCAGGAGTGGAATCCTCGATCTTGTCGGCGCCACCCGGAGTGCTGAAGACATGCCTTCATTATAAGGAGCCCTGTCGGCGGTGACAAGCCGCGTCATCGCTCGCAGGTCATGTTCCGATACGCATGACGGACCCGAAAGTCACGATTCACCGATTCTCTCTCCTGGCCGATTCTTCGAGTGCCGGTATGCAGCGTTTAGACTCATGATTCACATCACTCCCTCCATCCTGAATGCCAACCTGATGCAGTTGCCGCCCATGCTGGCGAAGCTCGAGAAAGCAGGCGGCGAAGTCCTTCACCTCGACGTGATGGATGGCCATTTCGTGCCTCCGCTCACCTTCGGTCCGATGCTGGCGGAGGCCCTGCGATCGGTGACGGGCATGTTCCTGGAGGCCCACTTGATGGTCGATCGACCCGGCGAGTGGGTCGAGGATTTCGCCAAGGCCGGTTGCGGTCGCATCATCGTTCACGCGGAAGCCACGCCGCACCTGCACCGTTTGCTGGGCGCCATCCGCAAACTCGGCGTGGAGGCAGGCGTCGCCATCAATCCGGGCACGGCCCTCTCGACCATAGAAGAGGTCCTCGGCGACCTGGACCTCGTGCTGGTCATGACCGTGAATCCGGGCTGGGGTGGCCAGAAGTTCATCCCCGCGTGCATCGGCAAGCTGGAACGTCTCAAGGCGCGACTCGATGAGCTCGGGTTGGCGCCTCACCTGGAGGTCGACGGCGGAATCAACCTGGAGACAGCGCCCCGGGCGGTGGCCGCGGGGGCCGACCTGCTGGTCGCCGGCAACGCCGTCTTCGGCGCCAAGGACCCCATCGCCGCCTTCCGGAAACTGACCGCGACTGCAAGGTCGGTGAGCCGATGAGCAGCACTCGCCAGCAGAGGGCCCTGAAGGCCATCGAGAAGCTCAAGGAATTGGCCCGCGAGAACCCATCGGAGCGACCACTCTTCCTGCGCCGGATGGCCGATCTCTATCGGCGCGGGGGAATGCTGGCCGAGGCGCGCAAGGTCCTCGACCGGCTGCTGAAGAAGGATGCGCTCGACTTGAAGGCGCTGCTGGCGCTCTCGGGCATCCTGATCGAATCGGGCGAGCCCGAACGCGCTCTCCCGGTCTGTCGTTCGCTTCAGGCCGCGATGCCGGGGTTGGAGGAGCCTTACCTGCTGGAGCAGCGGTGTCTGGAGGCGATGGAGCAGCCCGATCAACTCGTCCACGCGCTGCGCGCCTTCCTGGGCCGCTTTCCCGATCGCAGCCGTGCGCGGCTCGATCTGGCCGGCTGGCTGGAGGCGCTTGGCCGGCCGGGCGCGGCCCTGGAGCAGTACCAGGCGCTGGTGGAGACAGGCTATCGCCCTGCGGGCATCTATGAGCGGATGGGCGCGCTTCACCTGCATGCCGGCGACCTTGCTCCGGCGTTGCGTTGCTTCTCGGAGGCCGAGCGACTGGCGCCCGGCAAGGTGCGGGTTCGGGAGGCCATCGCGCGGATTCACTACGCCCGGGCGGAGTTTCCGGCGGCGCTCGAGGCCGCCCGCAGGCTCAATCGCGTGGCGCCCGAGAGCTTCCCGGCCCGGCGGCTCCTGGCCAGGGCAGCCCTGCAGTGCGGGGACTTCGAGCAGGCTGCCGTGGTCTACGAGTCGCTGGTCGAGGAACAACCCGAAAGCCACGAGCTGCGCCGCGAGTATGCCGAGGCGCTCTTCTTCAACGGCGACATGCGGGACAGCGCCGCGGAGTACCGTCGCATCCTGGCTGCCGATCCCAAGGACGGCCTGGCCCACTTCCGGATGGGAGAGGTGCTGCGAGAGGGGTATTTCCTGCAGGAGGCCGTCACGCACTATAGGGCCGCTCTGGAGCTGATGCCCGCGAATCCGCTTCCCTTCGAGCGGCTGGGCGACATGGCGCTGGGTTCGCGCCGGCATCACCAGGCCGTGAGCCTCTACTTGCGATGGATGATGCTGGAGCCGGCAAGCCCGGCGGTCCACGCGCGGTTGGGCAAGACCTATCGCCTTCTGGAGGAAGTCGTCAGCGCCCGCAAACACCTGGTGCGGGCCGAGGAGCTGGGAGGCGGGGACGCCGCCCTTTTCTACGAGCGCGTGTTGCTGGAGCGAGCTTGCGGACAGGTGGCGACGGCGCGCCAGTTCGTGACGCGCGCGCTGCTGGCCGGCCCCGACTACCGCATCCAAGCTCTGGTGGAGCATGAGGCCCGCGAGATGGAGCGCGACGAGCGTCTGGAGCGCGAGCGGCAGTCCGGCGCCTCCGAGACGCAGCCCTCCCAGGTCTGGACGAAGCTGGCCTGAATTTCGGTGCCGGGCGCCGAAACACTGCGTCCTCGCGAAACTTTTGTCCGGGTCGCGGGGTAGTCGAATCGGCGACAGTTGTCGCGTGAGCGCCGCTGTTCGTCATGTCGGACTAGAGGCTATAATCTCAGCACGTTCTCACCAACCGGTCCCGGCTCCACGCAGCCCAGGAGGCAATCGTGCAACGGACGAATCGAGTAGTCACGGCGGTATTGACGGCCGCAATCCTCGCATCTGCGGCCCAGGCCGCCCCACTGTCGGCCTCCCTGACGAAGGCCCTCGACGGCCTCGCGGCCAACGGAAAGATCCGGATTCTGGTTCGCATGAAGGACGCCGGCGCCGTGGTCTTCGGCGCGGCCCAGTCCATGGACGATTCGGCCGGCCGCACCACCCGTCTCAAGGCGATGCGCGAGAACGCCAGGAAAAGCCAGGCTCCGCTCCTGGAAACCGTAAAACCATTCGGAGTCACAAACTCTCTCGAGTCCAACCAGGTCCACTCCCTTTGGCTTGCCAACGCTGTCGCCATGGACGCCGACCGTGAAACCATCGAGAAACTCGCCGCACGAAATGACGTCAAGGAAGTCGTCCTCAACGAGATCATTCCGGCCCCCAAGGTCACGCCCTCGGCCGTCGTGAACGTGCCCGGCGAGTACACCTGGGGCCTGGCTCGCATCCATGTCCCCGAAGTGCGCGCGCTCTACAAGCTGACCGGCGCGGGCGTGCGCGTCGGGCATCTGGACACCGGCGTCGTCGGCGAGCATCCCGACCTCAAGGGCAAGGTGCTCGTCTTCAAAGATTTCAGCCAGAAGCACAAGGCCGAGCCGTATGACGACGAAGGCCACGGCTCCCACACGGCCGGCACCATCGCCGGCGGCAATGCCTCGGGCAAGTACATCGGCGTCGCTCCGGAGGCGAAGCTCATCTGCGCGAAGATCTTCGGCCCAGACGGCGCCACTCTGGAAGGCATCCTTGGCGCCATGGAGTGGGTCGTCGATCCGGACGGCAATCCCAGCACCGACGACGGCGCCCAGATCGTGAGCAACTCCTGGGGCAGCGACAACTCCGAGAACCGGTCCTTCTGGGACGCCGTGAAGAAGTGGGTCGACCTGGGCGTCTTCCCCTGCTTTGCCGCCGGCAACAACGGCCCCAATACGGTCGGCACGCCCGGCGGGTTCCCGCACAGCTTCGCCGTCGGAGCGATCGATCCCGGCGATGGCTGCAGCCAGTTCTCCAGCCGCGGCCCGATCACCTGGGACGGCAAGCAGATCATCAAGCCCGACGTGGCCGCCCCGGGCTCCAGCGTGCTCAGCGCCTGGAACACCGGCAACGGTTACACCGCCATTCAGGGAACCAGCATGGCCTGCCCCCACATCAGCGGCGTCGTTGCACTGCTGCTTCAGGCCAACTCGAAGCTGACCATCGACCGTATCCGCGAGGTGCTGGAGTCGTCGGCCGACGACAAGGGCGATCCCGGCAAGGACAACCTCTTTGGCGCCGGCGTTTGCAATGCCTGGAAAGCCGTGCGACTACAAGCTCTCGGCGAAGTCGTTCGGCTTCCGCATCGCGAGCTTCGGCGCCAAGGTCACGGCGGGCCAGTCGGCCTCGCAGGACGTTGCGCTGACCAAGGCCGACGACGGAAAGGTAGCCGGCACGGTGGTCAACAAGGACGGCAAGGCCCTGAAGGCCACGGTCAGCTTCCCGGGCACGGGGCTGGCCGCCACCGACACGAACGCCGATACGGGCGCCTTCGAGGTCACGGTCCCTCAGGGCGAGTACACGATGGTCGTGAAGAGCTTCGGCTACGAGCCCAAGGTCATCCAGTCGCTGCAGGTCGGCGCGCAGGCTGCGGGCCAGAAGATCGTCCTGGAGAACGTTCCGGACGTGCTGCTGGTCGACGACGACGGCCACGACCTTCTCGAGACTTACTTCACCGATTCACTCCAGAGACTTGGCCGCAAGTTCACCAACTGGGACTCCCACATCGCGGGCGTCCCGCTGGCCGACGTGCTGATCCAGTACCCGATCGTGGTCTGGCAGACCGGCTTCGACTATCAGACGACCTTCACCCCGGCCGAGCGGGACGCCATCAAGGCCTACCTGGCATCGGGCGGCCACATGTTCATCAGCAGCCAGCTCGGCGGCGTGAACCTGCGGCAGACCCCGTACTTCGGCGAGGTCTTCCACGCGAAGTTCGTCACGATCCTCAAGCGCAGCCAGGCGCCGATTCCGGCCGTCGTGGGTGCCGAGAACACTCCGCTGGCGACCGGCGTGAAGCTCACTCTCAATGACGACGGCGGCCAGAACAACCAGGACTACCCCAGTATCCTGCTGCCTGCCGACGCCAAGGCGAGCCTCTTCCTCAAATACGACGGCGAGAACCGCGGCGGCGCGGGTCTTCGAGTGGAGGACGGGGCCTCGAAGCTGGTCTACACCGGGTTCGGCTTGGAGGGCGTGGGCAACAAGGACGCGCGCGACGACTTCTTCAAGCGGGTCTTGACCTACCTGGCGCCGAAGCCGGCCGACCTGCTGCGGCGTGTGGACGCCATCGACGCCCTGCGCATCTACGCCGTGTCCTCGAAGTCCGCCGAGGCCAATCGCTACTTCGAGTACGAGGAGTACTTCGTGGCCAAGGCTTCCAAGGCCCTGGCCGGCACGGCGGAAGGCGACGCGCTTCTGGCGAAGTTCGCTGCCACGAGCAAGGCCGGATCGGCTCTTCGCGAGGTCCGGCGCGCCGCTCACGGCCGCAAAATGACGAACTAGTAGATCGTTTTCAAATCAACGCTACAGTCCAAGCATCATGGTTCATGCCAAGAGGAAAGACCTAACACAGAG
>JACQFU010000026.1 GCA_016199905.1 Candidatus Wallbacteria bacterium | reverse complement strand
CAGCACGCAGACCAGCACGATGGGGGCGAAGCAGACGACGTACAGCAGCCTCCCTTCGAACTTGAGGTGCATATACCAGAGCGCCACCATCGCGGCCTTCGTGAAGGCCAGGACAACCAAGCCGACTACGACGCGCGTGCGTCCGAAGGTGTCGGTCATCTGGGACAGGCCCAGCTCGGCGCCCGTCAGCACGACGAGGGCGTAGAACACGCCCATGTAATTGGGTTCCTCGTGGGTGTGGGTCGACTCCATCGGTCGGGTCCTTTCGAGCCGGTCAGATCAAGTAAACGATGGTGAAGAGGATGATCCAGACAAGGTCGACGAAGTGCCAGTAGAGGCCGGCCAGCTCGATCGGCATGAAGTTCCTCGAGTTGAACCGCCCCTGCAACGCGCCGATCAGGATGCACGTGAGCCAGATCACGCCGCCCGTGACGTGAGCGCCGTGGAAGCCGGTCATCGTATAGAAAGTGCTGCCGAAGATGTCGGTCCAGGGCCGAAAGCCGGCGGTGTAGGGCGGCTCGGTGTGATTGAAGAGATGGCGATACTCAAAGGCCTGGATGGAGAGGAAGACGCAGCCCATGGCGACCGTGGCGGCCAGGAACTTCTTGATGCCGGCCTGATCGTCGCGGTGCGCCGCCGAGAGCGCCTTGACCATCGTGACGCTGCTGCAGATGAGCAAGAAGGTGTTGAAGCCCGTGAGTCCTATATTGAGCGTCTTGGAGGGGACGGGCCAGTGGGCCGTGCCGTAGCGCAGAACGATGTAGCTGCCGATCAGGCCGGCGAAAAACATCACCTCGGAGGCCAAGAAGATCCAGATGCCGAGCTTCCCGTCGGGGACGCCGGTTCCGGAACTGAGACTCATTTCATCCATCGTGGCTTCGTGCGACACGCTTCGGACTCCTTTCCGTGCGGGGTCAGGCCGAGGGAGTGGTTTGCGCCTGCGCAGGCAGTGCCTGGGAGGAGGCGCCGGGCCGCATCCCGGGTTCGAAGTTGCGGTAGGCTCGCGCGATCACGAACGCCACGCCGCCGAAGACGGCGTAGATGCTGCCGAGCATGAAGTAGATGCTGTAGTTCATTCCCTGCGAGTAGTTGCGACCCTGCTCGACGGGGAGAGGCTTGCCCTGGAGGTCGGTCAAGACGGCGGACTTGCAGTTCGGGCAGGCCGGCGCCGGCAGGACAGCCAGCGACGCCATAAACAGCGCCGGGAGCAGAGCTTTTCGAATGAGCCGTTTCATCGATTCACTCCTTCAAGCGGTCCGGTATCCGTGGTAGAGCATCCAGTAGACCGTCACGCCCGTGACCGAGACATAGAGCCAGATCGGCAGCGCCCACCGCGCCACCCGGCGATGGGCCTGGAAGTCGCCTCGCGCGGCTCGCCACAGAGCCGTCAGCGCCAGCGGCACGACGACGGCCGCGAGCACGGTGTGCGACAGCAGCAGGCCGAAGTAGAAGGGCCGCACCCAGCCGGTCCCGGCGAACGGCGTGGAACCGTGCATCCAGTGATAGAAGAGGTAGCTGCAGAGGAACAGCACCGACGACGTGAAGGCGCCCAGCATGCAGGCCCGGTGCGCCCCCACGCGCCCGGTGCGAATGCAGGCGAAACCGGCGCAGAGGAAGAGCGCCGCCGTGGCGTTGAGCCCCGCGTTGAGCGACGGCAGCCACGAGTAGTCGCTCAAGGCGTGTCCTCCGCGCCGACGCTCCGGGCGTCCGACATCAACCTGCCCACGGCCTCGGCGTCGGTCGCGTCGTAGTACCCCCGGACGCGCGACTGGGAGTCGACCAGGATCAGCCGCGTGCTGTGCAAGAGCGGCATCGTCGCCGTTGCGTTGACTTCAGGTTTGTTCTCCTCCACGCTCAGCCGGAAGCCCTGCTTCGAAAGCCGGAAGATCTCCTCCTTCCCGCCGGTGAGGAAGATCCACCGATCGGGACGGGCGCCCAGCTCCTTGGCGTATTGGGCCAGGTGCCTGGGCGTGTCGCGTTCGGGGTCGACGGTGATCGTCGCCAGACGGATGGCCGGGTTGGCGGCAAACTGCTTCTGTAGCTCCCCCATCCGCGAGGACATCATCGGGCAGGGCCCCGAACAGTGCGTGAAGACGAAGTCGAAGATCCAGGTTTTCCCGGCCAGGTCCTTGCGCGTGAACTTGCGTTCGGCGGAGTCGACCAGCCCGAAGTCCGGGAGCGGGGCCGTCGCCGGCATCTTCTCTGCGGCTGGCACGCCCGCCGGCAAGCCTGCCGCGCCGCGCAAACCGCGCGCGCCTGTCATGACCAGGGCCGCGCCCGCGGCGGCGAAGAGCATCAACGCCACGGGGTGAAGCCAAGGACTGGAGGGAGCGTTTGTGTCGAGGGTAGTCATCGCATCCACCATCCAAGGACAATGAAACCGACCGAAACGACGAAGAGCGCCACGCTGAGCCCGGCCAGCGCCAAACCCGTGCGCCGGATGCGCGCCTCGACACCCGGGTTCCGCTCCGCTACCAGCCCGATCATCGCGGCACCCGGTCCAGCATCAGGACGGTCAGGAGCACCGGAAGGTAAACCAGGGAAGCCAGGAACATCCCTCGAGCCGCCTCGGTAGTGCGCAGCCATGCAAGGCGCGCCGCCCCAACCGTGTAGCCCAGGCCCAGGACGAAGGCCGCCACGAAGTACGACGCTCCGGCGAGCCCCAGTACCGACGGCAACAGACTGACGGGCAGGAGCGCCAGGCAGTGAAGCACCGCCTGCCGCCCCGCGCTTCCGCCCTCGGGGTCGATCACCGTGAGCATCGCGAATCCGCCTCGCGCGTAGTCGTCGCGGCGCATCCAGGCAATCGACAGGAAGTGCGGCAACTGCCACAGGAACAGGATCGAGAAGAGCACCCAGGTGCCCGGCTCGATCTGGCCGGAGGCGGCGGTCCAGCCCATCGCCGGCGGCAACGCGCCGGGAAGCGCGCCCGCGATCGTGCAGAGCCCCGTCGTGCGCTTCAATGGCGTGTACACGAACAGGTAGCTGACGACCGCCACGAGCCCCAGCGCCGAGGTGAGCATGTTGGTTCCGGCCAGGAGCAGGAACATCCCGGCCGCAGTCACGACCCCGCCGAAGACGGCACTCTCCAGCGGCTGCAGGCGCCCCGAGGGGATCGGGCGAGTGCGCGTGCGCTCCCGGCGAGAGCTACTGCTCGACGACGGTGGGTGGCACAGGCTGCTTCAGCGTGAAGACGGACAACGCCAACTGCGGCGTGTGCGGCAAGACGTGCGCGAGCGGCGAGGTGTGCGCCGACGGCAAGTGCGGTCTGACGTGCGGCACGCTCACGACGTGCACCGGAACCGGAGGCGACGCGGGCAGCAGCTCGTACT
>JACQFU010000431.1 GCA_016199905.1 Candidatus Wallbacteria bacterium | reverse complement strand
GCCGGTGGAGGGGACGGTCACCGAGAACGGAGGGCACGTGATCCGCTTCCGCTCCGATCGGGGCAACAAGCGGCCCAGCAAGGCCGGCGAAATGCTCGACTTCCTGGGCCGGTGCGACGCCGTCACCTGGGACGGCCGCTCCATCCACTCGGCGGAGATCCTCTACTACCCGAACACGGGCCAGGTGCAAACTCCCGGGCCGGCGACCATCTTGACGAGCGACACCCGGGTCACGGGCGACCGCTTCGAGACGTCGACTCGGCTGCGGACCGGCGTCGTCACGGGCAACGTCGAAATCGTCAGCACCTGGAAGCCGCACTCTGCCGCTGCTTCCGCGCACACGACGAAGGCCGTTTCCGTCCCGCCGCCGCGGCCACCGCCGGCACCGGCGGCGCCTCGCGCGGCGGCTCGCATCCATCCGAACCAGCCTGCCAAGGCGAAAGGTTCGAAGGGCAGCCCGACAACGAGGAAGTCTGGGCGGAAGGCGCAGTCTTCGCGCCGTACCCGGGGACCCCGATGATCCGCGCAGACCTTCTTACCGTATCGTTCGTGCTCGTGATGAACGGGCTGGCGTCGGCAGCTCCGGGGGCTCCCGCCGCCGCATCCACGACGCCGGCGACCCAGGTGGTCGTTCTCACGTCCGACTCGGCCACTTTCGACATGGTCCACAGCATCTACGAGCTGATTGGCCACGCGAAGGCCGTCCGTACGGCAACGAAAGACAAGTCTCCAGCCGCAGCGACCACCGGCCGGTTGGCCCACGGCGTCCTGACTTCGGAGCGCATGCTCTACCAGCATCGGGCGCGATTCCTCCGAGCCACGGGCAACGTGGTCTTCGAGGACCCCGAGTACGTCGTCCACTCCGGGGTCATGGAGTATGACGTGGGACGCGAATGGCTTTCGGCCACGCTGTCTCCGTCCGCTCTGATCCACCTGACGGGAAAGGGAGCCGCCGGCGAAGCGTCGAAACCAGCGGGCCGCGCGACGACCGAGAGCGCCTCTTCGGGAGGCACGCGAACGACGGTGACGGCGCAAGTGCTCTCCTTCGATCGGAAACGGCAGAGGGTCGTGGCGGAAGGCGACGTCCGCACCCACGTGATGCCGGAAGGCAAGGCCGCCTACTACATCCGCAGCCGGGAGCTGGAGAGCTTTTACGCCGATCGCCGCAGCGTCTTCAAGGGCGAGGTACGGATCGATTCGCGCGAGCTGGGCGCTCAGGGCGACCGCGCCATCTTTTACGAGAAGACCGAAAAGATGTACATCATCGGCCACGCGAAGGCATGGCAGATCGATGCGGCGGGGCGGCGGGGTCGCGAGGTCGAGGGGAACCAGATCCTCCACGACCTGAAGACGGGCCGCAGTGTGGCTCTTCAGGGTGTGACGATGCGAGAACGCCCATCCGGCGCCGCTCCAGCAGCCGCGAAGCCGCCCGGAAACAGGACCCGGAAGACCCTGCGGCTCCGATGAGTGCCGCTCGGAGGCTTCGGCGATTGCGCCACTTCCGGCTTGAATTCACGCCCCTCGCGTGCCAGAATCGGTGCGCTCTCCGGGGGCGGAGGGCGGCGAGAGGATGAGACGATCCACCACCGGAATCGCGGCCTTGCTCTGCCTGGCCCTGGCGGCGGCGCCCGGGGCGGCGGGGCGGCCGCGCGGGAAGCGGGAACCCGCCAGGGCAGCGTCCGGCGCCGGCTCCAGGGCGAAATCCTCTCGGACGACCGATGTTGCCGCGCCGGCCTCGGTGGCTTCGACGGCCTCCGCCGCGGCGTTTCGAACGACGACGGGAGCGGCGCGAGCCTCCGGCCTCGCGACCGATGCCGACGTGCCGTTCGACGTCCAGGGCGACGCGATGCCCACCGATGCCAAGGGCGACGTCATCGAAGTGCAGGGCAACGTCAAGGTCACCCGGGGCAACTTCACGCTGAACTGCGACAAGCTGCACTATGACCGCAAAGCGGACGCGGCGCTGGCCACCGGCGAGGTGAAGGCCACCGACGGAACCTACGTGCTCACCTGCCGGCGACTGAAGTACTACGCGGGCAAGCAGGTGGCCATCGCCTGGGACGACCCCTTGGCGTCCAGCCGATCGCCGTTGCCAGGAGGGGCCGTGGAGTTGGTGGAACTGCGGGCGACGCAGATCACACTCGAGATGGCCGACGAGCGGATGGACGGCCTCGACCACGTGGAGGTCACCCGTTGGCTGCTCCAGGGCGACCGCCGGGACAAGGACGTGACCATCCGGTCCCGCGAGGTGGAGATCGATCAGGTGGCCAGGACCAGCCTGTTCCGTGGCGACGTCGAGATCGACTCGCCGACGGTGGGCGCGCGGGCCCGCCGGGCCTTGCTCGAGGAGCCGCTCGACCGGTTGACTTTGATTGGAGAAGCCGAGGCGTGGACGCCCGGTCCCAAGGGCGAGAAACTGGATCGTGTGTCGGGCGCAAAGATCCTCCACTTCCTGCGCCAGAAGCGCAGCATCGTGATCGGCACAGTCGAGGGGCGGATGAGGATTGGCCATTGAGGCCTCGGGCGATCGACTGTGCTGAACACGCTCTCCGTCTCGAAGAACTACAAGGGCCGCCAGGTCGTCGACGCGGTCAGTATCGAAGTGGAGCCTGGCCGCATCATCGGCTTGCTGGGACCCAACGGAGCAGGCAAGACCACGACGTTCTACATGGTCGTGGGACTGGTTCGGCCCGACACCGGGCAAGTGTTGCTCGACGGCGCCGCCATCACCTGGCAGCCCATGCACCGGCGGGCGAGACTGGGCATCGGCTACCTCGCGCAGGAGCCGTCCGTCTTCCGGTTGATGACCGTCGAGCAGAACCTGATCGCCGTGCTCGAGTTCCTGGAGCCCGACCGCAAGACGCGTTTGGAGCGGGTGGATCAGCTGCTGGCAGAGCTCTCCATCGAGCATGTGCGGGGCAGCATGGGTTACTCCCTTTCGGGCGGAGAACGCCGGCGCGTGGAGATCGCCCGCGCACTCTGCGCCCGGCCACGCTATCTGTTGCTCGATGAGCCGTTTGCGGGCGTGGACCCGATCGCCGTGGGCGACATCCAGCGCATCATCGGGGAGCTGAAGCAAAAAGGGCTGGGTATCCTCATCACCGATCACAACGTCCGCGAGACGCTGAGCATCGTCGATCGCGCCTACATCATGAATGCGGGGCGCGTGATGGTCGAAGGCGGCGTCGAGGAAGTGCTGAACAACCCCGAGGCCCGGCGGATCTACCTGGGCGAGCGATTCTCGCTGACGGGCGAGATCGCCAAAGCCACGAGCAAGTAGAACCCCGACGTCCATGTCAGAATGTATTCGACGTTAGCCGCGTCTCGCTCACCCGATGCCCCCGCTCTCCACTGTCGGACCGCTCTTCGCCGCGCTGGCCGTGGCGGTCTTGATCGCGCTCCTCGGCGGCGAGAAGGGGCGGCTCATCTTCCTGATCCTGATGGGAGGCGCGATCGCCTACCTGGGCGACGAGTTGGGAACGCGGTTCGGCAAGAAGCGCTACTCGCTCTTCGGCATCCGGCCGAAGTACACGGCGCAGGTGATCAACATCGTCACGGGGCTCGCGATCACGTTGCTGACGCTCCTGGGGATGGCGATCATCTCCCGCGACTTCCGGATCGCGCTCTTCCAGGTCGACGAGCTTCAGGCCTCGGTGGAGCAACGCCGCCAGGAGGTCGATCGGCTGAGTCATCAAGCCAGCGAGTTGACGAGCAAGGTGGCCGATCTCGATCGGGAACGCCAGAAGCTGTCCGACAAGAACGAAGAGCTGAACAAGGCCATCGCGCGGAAGTCGGAGACCTTCATCGTCTTCCCCATCGGAAAGCCGCTGTTGCCCCAGCCGTTCCTGTTCCCCATCGACATCAGCCAGGAGCAGTTCACGCAGGTCATGCTCCGAATGGTCGATGAGATCCGGCGATTGGCGAAGCTTCGCCAGGTCACGCTTGGGTCGGAGGAGAAGCAGCTCGCGCACTTGCACGAGGTCATCCCCGACATCTATCGGGACATCCAGACGCTCCGGGAGCGCTTCCAGAAGCGCAAGGAGGCCAAGCAGATCGACGTGATGCCGGCGGAGTTCTTCGTGGAAGCGACTTCGGACCGCAACGTGAACATCGGCGAGGAGCTTCACAACATCAACTTCTCGATCGGCGCCAACGTGCGGATCTTCCTCGAGGGCGAGAGGATCGCATCGTTTACAGTCGATGGAACCCGGCCGCGCAACGAGGTGCTCGAGCAGCTCTTCCTTTTCGACCAGCGGGCGATGCTGGACATGCAGAAACGCGGAATCTCGCCTTACTCGCTGGAGGAACGATCGCGGCGCTTCACCTCCGAGCTGTTGCTGCAGTTCGTGAGCCTGGCCGACCAGATCGAGCAGCGGAAGGCCAAGGTCGAGGTCGAGCTGACGGCGCGGGGCGACATCATCCGCTACGGGAAGGTGGACGTGGACTACAAGCTGGCGGCGCCGGGGGCTCCGCGCGGGGACGCGCCGGCGGGGCCGGACGCTCCCCAGCCTGCCGGCTCCTCGCCCATTTCGACGGCTGCCGGAACGAACCCGGACGGGGTGCCCCCTGCTCATCCTGGCCATTGATCCGGGGGCGGACAAGTGCGGGCTCGCCCTGGTGGCCGAGGACGGCGCCGATCGGGGGCGGCGGATCGTGAAGCGGCCGGAGCTGGTCGAAGCCGTCGGCGCTCTCCTGGCCGCGCAAGCGATCGAGCGGCTCATCCTGGGCGACGGCACCCAGTCGCGCGCCGTCGCCTCGGAGCTGACTTCGGGGCTGGGGGCGCGCCTGCCGCCGATGGAGCGGATCGACGAGCGCGATTCGACCCTGGACGCGCGCGGCCTCTACTTCGCGGATAATCCTCCTCGAGGCATCTGGCGGCTCTTTCCACTCTCGATGCAGGTCCCTGGCGAGCCGTACGACGACTACGCCGCGCTGGTGCTGGCCCGTCGCTGGCTGAGGGGAAGGAAGGGCTAGAGCCTCTCTTCCAGCACCGCGTCGATCTCGGCCAGGCGAGAGGCGGCCTGTGCCAGCAGATCCTTCATCCGGCCCTGCGCCTTCTGGCGGAACGGGCCTTCAATCATGCCTTTCAGGTTGATCCGGACGTTATAGCTGGCGCAAGTCGCGGCGGCTCGAGCGGCCTGGGCGGCGCTGCCGGCGTCGCTGGCCAGGTTGGGATTCCCGCGCCGGACCGTCGTCAAGGCGAGCTCGAGGACCTCGACGGAGCGTTCCATCACCGTGAGTGGCACCTCGACGGCGCGCTCGGTCGCCCGGGCCATTCGATCGGCGCGCGCGGCCTGTTGCTCGGGCGTGTCTTTCGGAAGCCTCATCGCCGCCATCAGACCGTCGAACGCGGCGGCGTCGTCGGCGATCAGCCCCGACAGCTCGGCCCGCAGCGCCTCGAAACGGACCAGGCACTTCTCCAGGGCCTCCTTGGCGTCGGCAAACTTCTTCTTGCCCAGCGTGAAACGGCAAACCATCGAACCCAGCGCGGCCCCCAGGGCAGCCGACAGTGCCGCGACGCTGCCCCCGCCGGGAGTCTCGGTCTTGGCCGCGACACTGTCCAGAAACGGGTCGAGCGATTGCTGGGCGCCGGCAGCAGCCTCCGCCAGCTTGTTCTCGACGATCTGCTTGGGCGACCAGGTGTGGCCGAGCCGCAGCGCGTCCTCGGCAGCCATCACGAGGGCCTCGTTCGGAATCAGCCCGACCACTTCGCTGTCGAGCACGCTCACACCGTAACGGCGAGCCTCCGACTCGATGACGTGGAAGACACGGTGCACCGGGCTCTTCTTGTAGTTGACCAGGTTCATCGAAACCTGCACGCAGCCTCGGTCAGCCAGCTCGAAACCCAGCGCTTTCACGTAGCGGAAACCGCCGGTCCTGAATCGGATTGCGTCTGCGATCTTGCGGGCGATCTCGACGTTCGAGGTGTTCAGGTGCACGTTGTAGGCAACCAGGAACATCCGCGCTCCCACGGCTGTCGCTCCGGCGGTCGGGTGGACTCGCCCGGGGCCGAAATCGGGTTTCCGGGCCGGATCGGTCTGGATAGATTCCCGGATGCCCTCGAACTCGCCCTGCCGCACCTCGGCCAGGTTCTCGCGGCTGGAGCGCGTTGCCGCCTTTTCGTAGAGGTAGACGGGAATCTCGTGGCGCCGCGCCAGCTCCGCGCCGGTTTGGCGGGCCAGCTCGACGCACTCCGCCATCGAAACGCCGACGATCGGGACGAAGGGGATGACGTCGATGGCGCCCATGCGCGGGTGCTCGCCGGTGTGGTGGTTCAAGTCGATCTTTTCGACCGCGACCGCCGCGCCGCGCAGGACCGCCTCCTGGATTGCCCCGGGCTCGCCGACGATCGTGATGACCGAGCGGTTATGGTTGGCGTCGGCCTCCTGGTCGAGCAACGTGACGCCCTTGACGGACTTCATGGCGTCGACGATTGCCTTGATGACCTCGGGCCTGCGGCCTTCGCTGAAATTGGGTACGCACTCGACGAGCTTGGGCATCGTTCCACCTCCGAAGGACACGATGCTAGCACGTAGGCAGGTGCCGGGTGCCAGGGACAGGGAGGGTGCGACTTGATATGAGTCGGGGCGGCCGTCGTATCTTGTGTGACATGAAACACCTGCTCGGATTGGCGGCGCTGCTGGCGATTGCGATCGCGGCCCCGGCGCGGGGAGAGTCGGTCGCGGTGACGTTTGGAGTTTCGCCGGCCGTTGTCCGGGCCGGCACGAAGGCGCAGGGCGCGATCGCGTTCGAGATGGCGCCCGGATACCACATCTACGGTCCCAGGGAGTCGCTCGGCATACCGACAACCGTTCGCGTCACAGCCCCGCAGGGAATCCGCATTGGCGAGCCAAAATATCCGCCCACTCGTGAAGTCAACTTCGAGGCTCTGGGCGGCAGCCTGCAGCTCTACGAGGGCAAAGTCCAGGTCACGTTCGATCTGGAGATCGGGCCCGGCGCCAAGGCAGGCCCGGCCCAGATCGAGGCGACCGTCGACTTTCAACCCTGCACCGATCTGATGTGCGAGCGGCCGCGCAAGGGCGTGAAGCGCGGGGCGTCGCTCACCGTCGAAGGTCCGGCTCCATCGGCCGTTGCTGTGCGGGTTGCCGGGCCCTCCGCAGCGCCCTCCAAGGCGAGCTCCTTCGCCGACGCTCTTTCGAAGGGCATCCTCTGGGCGCTGCTCGCCGCCTTCGGATGGGGCATCGCCGCCAGCTTCAGCCCCTGCGTCTACCCGATGATCCCGATCACGATCAGCTACTTTGGAGGACAGTCCAAGGACAACAGCGCCTCCAAGCGCATCGCCCTGGCGGCGACCTACGTCCTGGGCATGACCCTGATGTACGCCACTCTCGGCGTCGTTGCGGCCAAGCTCGGCAAGGACCTGGGAGCCTGGATGGTGAACCCGTGGGTGATCGGTTTCCTGGCCTTCGTCCTGGTCGCCTTGGCGTGCTCGATGTTCGGGCTTTACGTGCTGCAGCTCCCGCCGCGCCTCACGAGCTGGCTCAACGCAGGCGACCGCGGCGGCTACCTGGAGGCGGCCTTCATGGGCCTTGCTCTCGGGTTCGTCGCCGCTCCGTGCGTCGGGCCCTTCGCCGGCAGCATCCTCGTCTTCGTCGCCCAGTCCGGGAACGTCCTGGTCGGCTTTTCGACTCTCTTCAGCTTTGGACTCGGAATGGGAATGATCTTCCTGGTGCTGGCGTTCTCGTCGGGCAGCCCGGGCCTGTTGCCGCGCTCGGGCTACTGGATGATCCGTCTGGAGCGCTTCTTCGGGTACGTGCTCGTCGGAATGGCGATCTACCTGGTCGGGAACGTGATTCCCGGGTGGCTGTACCTGGCCGCGCTCGGCGCCTATCTCGTCCTGGGCGGGACCTTTCTCGGCGCGTTCACTCCCTTGCCGGCCGAGCCGAGCGCGCCGGCGCTTTGGGCCAAGGGGCTTGGCTTCCTGGGCGTCGTCGCGGGAACGGCGGCGGTACTGGCGGGCCTTGGCGCGAGCGGCCTGCTGGGAGAAGGGTTCCCGCTCTCCCGGAGTGCCGGAGTCGCCGGGGCGGAGGAGAACGGCGGATGGCTGCGCTCGCTGGACGGGGCCTTTGCCGAGGCGCGCCGCTCGGGAAAACCCATCTTCGCGGACTTCTATGCGGACTACTGTATTCCTTGCAAGCTGATGGATCGCACAACCTTCCGGGATGAGGCAGTGCTTGCCGCGCTCGCTGCCTTCGTCCGGGTGAAGGTCGACTGCACCGACCCGGACGGCCCGGGAGCGCGCTACAAGAACGATGTCCTCGGAGCCAAGAACATGCCCTACCTCGCGTTCTTCGATCCGGCGGGCAAGCCGCTCCCCGAGGACTCGATCCAGGGCAAAGCCGACACCGCCCAGTTCCTCGATGCCGTGAGCAAGGTGGGCGCCCGGTTCGCGCGCTAGCGCGCGTCCAGCCTTGGGCTCACCCGGCCCGCAGCTTCAACACCGCGGCGTAGAGCAGCGCGCCGCCGATCAGGAACCAGCTCGGGGGCACCGATTCCAGGCGGCGGCCCATCATCGCGAGCAGCTCCGGCGCCAGGAAGGCGACGCCCAGGAAGACGGCGACAAGGATCACTTCCAGCGCCATCTTCTTGGCTCCGCCGGCGACGATCGACTTCAGGAACGGACCGATGCCCGTCTGGGGCGCGGGCGATTGCAAGACCGCCGACGGAAGCATCTTCGAAGGCTTCACGGTCTCCCGCGACGCGGCCTCTTTGAGGATGCTGGCGATCTGCGCGGCCTCGAGCGTGCGCTCCAGGTCGGGTGGCTCCACTTCTACGAGCACGGCCGTCAAATTATCCGGTCCGCCCCGTTCCAGCGCGGCTTGCCGGATCGCGGCCGAGCCGCCGATCGGGCCTTTCGTGAGAAAACCCTTCAGGTCCTCGTCGCTCAGCGCGTCGGTCACGCCGTCGGTGGCGACCAGGAACAGGTCGGCGCTCTGGACCTCGATGGGTCCTCCTTGGCTGAACTCCACGTTGGGGTTTTGGCCCAGGCTTCGCGTCAGGGCGCTCTTTTTGGACGCAGCCGAAGCAGGCACGGCACCTCGCTTGACCAGTTCCTCGGCCCGGGTGTGGTCGGAGGTGAGCCGATCGAGTTGCTCGCCGCGCAGCCGATACACGCGGGAGTCGCCCACCCACGCGTAGCGCGCTTCGCGTCCGCGAAGCCAGAGGATCGCGGCGGTGGCGCCATAGCTGCCGCCTTTCTCCTGGGCCATCTCGTAGAGGGCGGCGTTGGCCTTGCGCATCAGCGTAGGCAGCAGGTCGTCGGGACGCGGCGTCCCCTTGAGCGCATCGCGGCAGGCGCGAACCACGCCCTGGGATGCCTCCTGTCCGCGGCCCGAGCTGCCGATGCCGTCGGCGACGAGGAACAGCCCCAACTCGCCGTTCATCCAGAGGGCGTCCTCGTTGGTCGGGCGCACCTTTCCCCGGTCCGTGAAGCTGAAGATCTTCATTTCATCGGGCCGGGGCTGGGCCTCCGCTCACAAACCGAGGTGCATCCGGTAGAGGTAGACCTCTGTGAAGACCAGATAGAGGCCCACGATCAACGCTCCCGAGACCTGCACGAACCACTCGTCGGCACCGTCCAGGTCGCGCCAATCCAGAAGCCCCGTACCGCCGGCCGGTCCGAGGGCGGACACCTTGCCGGCCAGGAAGAAGGCATAGGCCACACAGAGCGTGGAGTGTACATAGAAGACCAGAGTTGCAACGAGCTGCACGACGAGCCTCCCGGTGTCCGCGAACCGTCGCGGGACGCCTTACATGGCACCTTTCGGCGCCCGGGAGGGGGGAGCTGAACGTGGCGAAAATTGGCTCCTGGAACGGCTTCTCGCTTAAGGGATAACCAAAACCAGGCGCGCGCGCCGCCTGCTTTGTCGTCGGATTTTTCACTCAGATCGGTTCCAGTGCCGCCCACACTCGACCGGCGTCACTGTAGCGCCTTGAAGGCTCTTTTTCCAGGCAGCGCAACACGACGCGATCGAGCGCTTCGGGCACCCAGGCCGCCAGGGTCGAAGGCGCCGCAGGCAGGTCCTGAAAGTGCGCCGAGATCTGCCGGTTCACGTCGTCGTGGACGAACGGCGGGCGCCCCGTCAGCAGGTGGTAGAGCAAGCAGCCGAGGGAGTAGACGTCCGCGGCTGGGCTCAGGTCGGCCTGGCCCAGGATGACCTCGGGCGACTGATACAGGTAGACGAGCGAGCGCTCCTTGATGGATGTCACCACCGAAGTGCCGGCGGCATCGGCGGCGCGTGTCATCGAGAAGTCCGAAAGCTTCACCGCGCCCTCGGCGGTGTAGAGCACGTTGGACGGTTTGACGTTGCGGTGGACCAGGGGAGGGGCCTGTGCGTGCAAATGCGCCAGGGCCTCGCAGACCGAATGGGCCACGGCCTTGGACTGGGCCCACAAAGGCGGCGTGGCCAGCCGCTCGGCAAGAGAACCGCCGGCACAGTACTCCATCGCCAACAGACACTTGGCCTCCGGAAGCGCGTGGCCGAAAAGCGCCACCAGGTGCGGATGCGCCAACCGCGTGAGCGCCTCGACCTCTCGGGCGAACCGGCGGGCGGCTTTTCCGCCGATGGCGAAGGGCGCGGGCGCTTCCCGAATGGCAACCGGCGTGCCGTCGGCTCGGCGCTTGCCCAGCAACACGCGCCCGGCGGAGCCTCGCCCCAGCACGATCGGGGCGCCTTCCCGGTACTGCAAGGTGAACCGGCCCCAGAAGCTGGTGGCGTCGCCAAGATCCTTCATGCGGTCGTAGACGCGGCTGGCCTGGGTCTCCTGACCGCGGGATTCATAAGCCTTCGCCAGCTTCTCGAGGAGAGGTTCGTAAGCCGGGTCCTCCTGAAAACCCTCGCGCTGCAAATGGTTGAAGGCGACGTCGACATCGCCATGCTTGAGCAGCAGGCGCACTAGGGCGAGCGTGGCTTCGCGGAAGTGGTCCGGGTGCTGGGCGACGCCGGACAACAGACGGATTGCCGCAGTGTCGTCGCCGGCCGTCGCCGCGCCGAGCCCGGCCAGCAAGGCGGCCTCAGGATGCGAAGCGGCGAGCGGCTCGAGCAAGGTTCGCGCGGCGGCGCTGTCGCCCGTGGCGTGAAGCGCCTTGCCGCGAAGGAACGTGTGGGTCGAGCGCTCGGGAAACAGGTCTTCCCTTCCGTCCAGGGTTGCCAGCGCCTCCCGCGCGCGCCCCGTCTCCAGCAACAGCTCCACCAGCCGGAACAGCGCATCCTCGTCGCGGGGCAGCAGCCGCAGCAGCCAGCGAATCCAGTCTTCTCGAAGCGCCGGCTTGCCGGTGGACTCCTCGACGCCGGCGCGCAGGACCTGGGCCGCCTCGAGCGGGCGGCCGCGTCGTTCGAGCAGTTCGGCCAGAGAGCGAGTGGCGCCCGCATGCGCCGGGTCGACCGCGAGCAGCTGCTTCAGGTCCGTCTCCAGACGGCCCGAGTCCTCGTAGGAGAGCTCTCCCGCAGAGGTTCCGAGCCGGACGGACGACCACAAGAAGTCAGGATCGCGCGGCTGGAAGAGGAGCGCTTGGCGGTAGTGCTCGAGCGCGGCCTTTGGATCGCCCGCGGCCTCTGCCCGCTCGGCAAGTCCGCCCAGCACGCGACCGGCCACGTATTCGATCTCGGAGCGGAAGTTCTGCTCCTGGTCGGCGAAGCGAGGGTGTTGCCTCAGCGCGAGCAGGAGTTGTGCGGCCTCGGCGGCGCCATCTGCCTCGAGGAGGCGGCGCGCTTCGGCTAGCTTCTCTCCCATGTCGAGATAGAACTTCTGCCATAGGTTGTTGCCGAGCAGATGGCCCAGGGTCGTGCCGAGCGTGGCGCCACCGACGGCGGCCCAGGGGCCCAGGGGCGAGGCGAGCAGTCCGCCGAGCAGGCTTCCGAGGGCGGAGAAGGACAGAGCGGTGACTTCGCGGGGCTGCACGGGGAGGAAAATAGCAGATGGGGAAGGGGCGCGCGTGCCTTGCAGGGGAAGGGGTGAGGAGAGGAGAGTGCCGGAGATTGGAGGTTTGAAACCGAGAGACCTGAGTTTTCGACCGAGAAACAGGAGACGGGGGATGTCAGACCAGGAGGGGAGTCCACGGGGGTGGGCGCTGCGTCTGCAATATTTCGGCGTCGTCTGTCGGATCGGCGAGGGGAGTTGTGTGGACGCTGTCGATTTTCGTATCCTGTTCCGGTCGGCCCGTGGCGGGGACGGCGACGAGAAGGGGGGGCGGAGGTACTGGCGATTATGCAGGCGCAGACGATCGAAGAGCACGTTCGCAACAAGTACGCGGGACGCACCTGCGGCGGCGAGTCGGGAATGCTAAGTCATTTTCACCAGCTGCGGGTCAACGTGGTGAAGGACATGCTGCGGGAGCACGTCTGGAAGAAAGACACCGGAGCGAAGGTGCTCGACATCGGATGCAACGACGGGACGATCTCGTCGCAGCTATTGGGGCTAGGGGTGAAGGTGTGCGGTCTCGACCTGAGCGAAGAGAGCGCGCGGATGGCTGTCGAGAAGGGGATCGACGCGCGGGTTGGGAACGCGCGAGAGAAGCTGCCCTACGAGGACGGGGGCTTCGACGCGGTCTTCGCCGGTGAGATCATCGAGCATCTCTACGACCCCGAAGCGTTCATGCGGGACGTGAGGCGCATCCTGAAGCCGGGCGGAGCGGTGGTGCTGACGACGCCGAACCTGGCGAGCCTGGGGAACCGGATGCGGCTGCTGTTCGGGCGTTATCCGAAATTGATGAGTCCCTACCTGTCGGAGGGGATGGGGGACCACATCCACATGTTCACGGTGGAGACCCTGGAACGGCTGTTCGTCAAGACGGGCTTCTTCCAGAACGACATCGCCTCGAGCAGCATTTCGCTGTCGCGCGAGGGTTTTGGTCCGCCGTACTTCCCGCTCCTGGCGGGCCTTTGCCCGTCGTTCGGCGACCTGCTGATCTCGAAGGGCCAGAAGATCTGAGCGGAGGAATGAGTAGAGCAGTCGGCTGTCCCGCTCCGTGTGCCGATAGCATGTCTGCTGGACCCAGCGGCCCCGCAGGCGAGCAGTAACTGACCCCACCCTTCACCGCCTGCGGGGTCGTCGTTTTCCCGGGGGATGGGGCGCCGCGCGGTCCGGAAAAGAAAAACCCCCGGAATCATCCGGGGGAGTTTCCCAGTAGCAATGGGCTCGTGGAGCGGTGTCGGGGGGAGCTGAGCGCAAGCGCGGAGATCCCCCTGACACTTGACGTCGTCGGTCTAGCCAACGACCTCCTTGAGGTTCTTGCCGGGGGTGAACTTGGGGACCTTGTGGGCCTTGATCTTGATCTTCTGGCCGGTCTTTGGGTTGACCCCGTTGCGCGCGGCCCGCTTCTTGACCTCCCACGTCCCGAAGCCTGCGAGCTGGACCTTGTCACCCTTCTTCAGGGAAGCCTTGACTGCATCGACAAACGCGTCGATCGCAGAGCCGGCATCCTTGAGAGTGAGGCCCGCCTCCTGGGCGATGATCTGAGTGAGTTCTGCCTTGTTCATTTCGTCGTCACCTCCTCCGTTCGAATTGTGCCCGATGATAAGGGAATCTGTATGGGTTGTCAACAAGAAACCAGCATCATAAAAGGATTTCTTTTCGCGCGATCCAGGCGCCATGCGCCGATCCGGGTATGATCGGCGGCCGCAGACGCGATCGTCGCGCCGTTGAGATCGTCGAAAATCGGCTTGGGGAAAGGTGTTTCGCGATCCGGCCGGGTCCCGCCAGGGGGGCCTTCAGGGGGGAGAGGGCCCCGGGGCGGGGGCCTCCTCCTCCCCGGGATTGGCCTCGCTCTAATGTCAATACCCATGAATTAAGCCGCCTTCCTGCTGGGTAACCGCGAGGATTTGACCTGAAGGCTGGCGGCAAAGTCGACGACTTTGCCCCGATGATGGCGACGCTTGGCTCCGAAATTGGTCATCTTGACCTTGACGACGCG
>JACQFU010000430.1 GCA_016199905.1 Candidatus Wallbacteria bacterium | reverse complement strand
AGCACGAGGGGCGCGGCCGGGTCTTCCTCACTCCCAAGGCAGGCCTGCTCTATCACGCCGCGCTCGACGAGCCGGCCGGCGTCCGCCAGCACTTCCCTCTGCCCGCCGTCTCCGAACAAGGCCTCGTGCTGACCGCGGGTCAGGACATCGTCCCGGCCGAGGGCCGGCTTCATTTGAAGGTCGCTTCGACCGGCGCGGGCCCGGTGACGGTCGTGGTGTCGCGCTATGAGAAGGAGATCCGCAAGGAGACTGTGGCGCTCGAAACCGGCGCGGCCAAGGAGGTCGCCCTGCAGCTCGGCGGCGAGGCGGCCGGCGTTCTCCGCGTCACAGCGCTCGACTCGAGCGGCACTCCTCGGGCCGAACGGCTCGTCCTGCGGCAGCCGAAGAAGGCCGTTCAGGTCAAGGTCTCTGCCGCGCCCGAGAAATCGTCGCCGGGCGGAAAGGTAACTGTGCAGATCTCGACGACCGACGAGACGGGCGAGCCGATCGCCGCGACGGTGCTGCTAAGCGCCGTCGATGACGCCCTGCTCGAGACGATCGAGAAACGCGAGCGGGCGCCGCGGTTGCCCGTTCAAGTGCTGCTAGGAGCAGAGGTCCGGGAGCTCGCCGACTCGCACGTCTACCTGGCCGGCGGCGACGAGGCCGCCCGGCGAACCGACCTTTTGCTCGGCACCCAGGGATGGCGCCGTTTGGTCTTCAAGGACCCGGCCGCCTTCGTCAAGGCGCACGGCGAGAAAGCCAGGCGGGCGCTCGCTTTGAAGACCGCGCCCGTGGCGCTGCTGGACGAACTGGGATTCGCCGGCGGAGCTCCGAGGGCGATGGCCCCGGGAGCGCTCGGCGGCGCGGACATCGAGAAGGCCGAAGCCGTGGCGGCGCCTGAGATGGCGGTTCCGCAGCGAGCGGTCCCGGCGCCCCCGCCCCCGCCGGCGCTCGACGCGGTCGGCGCCCCCGCCGAGCAAGACGCGCGCGCGGCGAACCTGGAGCCTGCGGCCCAGCCGGCGATGGCGGACGCGGATGTCGGCGTTGCCGAGCGGGAGGAAATCGCGCCTGCGCAAGCGGTCGGTGCGGTGGCCAAGATGAGGCAGCTGCGCGCGCCGCGCTTCGCGGCGCCCGCGCTGGCGTTTGTTCGCGAGTACGCGCATCGCGCGCAGGCCTCGGCCCAGCGGCGGGACTTTGCCGAGACTCTCTACTGGAATGCCGCGTTGATGACCGACGCCAAAGGCCAGGGAAGCGTCGCGTTCGAACTCTCCGATTCCGTGACGACGTTCCGGCTGCGCGCCGACGCAGTCTCGAAGGCGGGCGGCCTGGGAGAGGGCGATGCGGCCATCGAGTCGCGCAAGCCGTTCTACGTGGAGGCGAAGCTCCCGCTCGAGGTGACGGCCGGCGACCGGCCGCTCGTGCCGGTCTCGCTCGTCAACGGCACCGAAGAGAAGCTCGAGGCGACGCTGGCCGCCGAGCTGACGACCGGCATCGCGCTCGCGGGGGAAGCACCGGCACCCGTGGCCCTGGGGCCCGGCGGCCGCGGGAAGGTCTATCTGCCGCTGGAGGTCGCGGCCTATCAGGGCGAGACCCGTCTCCGCGTGCGGGGCACGGCCGGCGCGTTCAAGGACGAGGCCGCGCGCAAGATCGCGGTCGTGCCCGCGGGGTTCCCGGTAGAGTTGAACTTCGGCGGCCGGCTCGAGCAGGAGGCGTCCCTCGAGATCGCGATCCCGCCGGGCGTCGACCCGGCCAGCGTGCGCACCCAGGGGGCGCTCCACCCGAGCCCGCTTGCGGTGCTGACGCAGGCGCTTTCGGCGCTCTTGCAGGAACCCTGCGGCTGTTTCGAGCAGGCCAGTTCTTCGAATTACCCCAACGTGATGATCATGCAGTACCTGAAGGGCCACCGCGTCGACGACGCCGAATTACTCAATCGCACCAATGGACTTCTCGAGTCCGGTTACAGCCGCTTGGCGGGTTACGAGTGCAAGTCGAAGGGGTACGAGTGGTTCGGGGGCGACCCGGGCCACGAGGCCCTGTCGGCGTACGGGTTGATGCAGTTCGTCGACATGTCGCAGGTCTATCCCGTCGACAAGACGATGGTCGAGCGGACGCGGAGCTGGCTTCTGGCCCGGCGGGACGGCAAGGGCGGCTTCGAGCGCAACCTGCGTTCGCTCGATTCTTTCGGGGCCGCGCCGCCCGAAATCACGGACGCCTACATCCTATGGTCGCTCTGCGAGGCCGGCGAGAAGGGCCTCGACAAGGAGATCGCCCGCATGAAGGAGCGCGCTTCCGCCTCTGACGATCCGTACTACCTGGGCCTGGCCGCGAACATCCTCCAACGCTCGGGGGACGGCGGCGCGGCGAGCGTGCTCGATCGGTTGGTGCGGTTCCAGGACAAGGACGGCCACGTCGCTGGCGCCAAGACGTCCATCACGCGATCGTCCGACGAGAACCTCGACATCGAGACCACGTCGCTGGCCTCGCTCGCGTGGCTTCGGTCGCCGGCGCACACGGCCCGGGTCGAGAAGGCGATGGAGTGGCTGCTGGAGCGGTGCAAGGGAGGACGGTTCGGGGCCACGCAGGCGACGGTCCTGGCGCTCAAGGCGGTGCTGGCCTACGACGTGGCGCGCTCGCGCCCCAAGCGGGCAGGCACGGCGGTGGTTTCCCTCGACGGCAAGATCGTCGACGAGGTCCCCTTCACTCCCGAGCGGCAGGGCGCGATCGAGTTCCCCTCGTTCGCCAAGCAGTTGACGCCCGGCACGCACAAGCTGGAGTTGAAGATGACGGAGGGTTCTCCGATGCCTTACTCGGTGCAGGTCGTTTACCACGCTTCGAAGCCGGCCAGTTCTCCGAAGTGTCAGGTCGGGCTGACCACGAAGCTCGCCAAGGCCGAGGTGGCGGAGGGCGAGACGGTGGACCTGACGGCGGAACTGGTGAACCGCGAGAAGCAGGGGCTGCCGATGACGGTGGCGATCGTCGGGCTGCCGGGCGGCCTGGAGACCCGTCCCGACCAGCTCAAGGAGCTGACGAAGGACGGCACGATCGATTTCTACGAGACCCGAGGCCGCGAGGTGATCCTGTATCGGCGTTCGATGGCCCCCGGCGAGAAGCGCGCAGTCGTGCTGAATCTGGTGGCCGCGATCCCCGGCACCTACGAGGGCCCTGCCTCCCGGGCGTACCTCTACTACACCGACGAGCATAAGGACTGGGCGGAGGGTTTGAAGGTGAAGGTGACGCCTTCCACCGTCAAGTGACCATGGGGGCGTGAAGAACGGCCGTGGTTGTTGCATTGGGCTGTGGCGGGTTGCTGAGGAAGACGAGTGTCAAAGTGTGACCGGGAGGGAGAGTGTGCCAGCGGGCGAGTAGACCCTCCAGGCGACGGCGGATGGCGTCGAGCTGTGGGGTATCGAGCACGCGGGGACACGTCTCGCTTTGGCCTGCGAAGAACCCGGCCAGGTCGGCGTTGAGCTCGTCGGCGTTGCGGCGGAGGCCGGAGCCGAGGTCGGTCTGGACCATGCCGACGACGTGTTCGGTCCAGGCGGTTTCGGGCGGCAGAGCGCGCCGAATTTCCGGGGCTGCGAAGTCACCGAGGTCGTGACCGCGGGCGAGGAGGCCGAAGAAACCGTCCGCGAGTCCGAGGGTGGATTCGACGGCGAAGTGTGCGAGGTCGTGTTCCGGCAGGCCTCGTGGTTGGCGTTGCCAGGTGCGGCTGCCGTCGGGGCGGACGCAGGCGAGGGTCGATGGGCCGTCGCGGCCTTTCTTGAAGTGGAGTTGCATGGTTTTAGGATAAGTAGCGAGAGTATGGACGGCCGAGAGGAGGCGTGGGTGCGGCGAGTGGGCGATGACGGATGTTGCCATGGGGACAGGCGATGCGCTATATGCATCAGGTTCGTCAGCCTGCGTCCCAGGCGGAGCTTCCGGTGAGTCTCGAGCGTCCAACGGTGGGTGCGCGGAGAGCGTCTTGGAGCGCCGAACGAGGTGTGAGGGTCTGCGGATTTAGAAGCAACAAGCGGCGGCATCGCCAAGTGGTAAGGCAACTGATTGCAAATCAGTCACCCCCGGTTCGAATCCGGGTGCCGCCTTTCAAGTCCCAGAAAGGGTTATCGGCGGATCAAGTCAGGCGGGCTCGCGACGGTCGGGGCGCTTTCGGGGCGCATTTCGGCTCGCCTTCACGCCACCGCCGCCGCGAAGACGGCGAATAGATCGCCGGGCAGTGGATACTCGAGACGCCACGTCACCGCCATCGGGCGCTCAGACTCATGGCTCACGTAAGTTGCTGGACCCAGGAACCAGAAACTGCGTTCGGCGGTGCGAAGGCGGGCGAAGAGCATGATGGCGTGCCCAAGATCAGCGTGTTTCTGGTAGCGCTGACCTGTCTCGCTATCCGATCGAGTGACGGACTGACTCTCCCAGTGGATTAGCTCGCGGCTGATGGCATAGTCGCGGTAGCGCGTGGTCGGCGAGAACTGGCCACTCGTCTTGTCCAGCGTGAACGCAAAGAGGTCGGCGCCGGCATCCCGCGCGTAGTAGCACCCGGTTTGCCAGGGCGAGACCAAGCCGGTGTCGCCCACGCCAAACGCGGCCAGGATCTCGATCCGGGTGTAGCGAGAGTGGATCGTGAGCGGCACGTCCGCGTGCGTGGCGAGCGGTTGCCGAACGTGATCCACGCGGGACTCGAGCACCTCGAGCAGTTCGACGAGCTCGGCCCGCACCTGGGGATGCGCCCACACGAGATCGCAGATTTCTCTCAGGCTCGCTTTCATTGTGAGGGCTTGGTCGGCGATCGAGGCGACGAGCATGCGGATGAGGCGATACTCGCAGATGGAAAGCGTCGCCAGATCTGGAACCGAGCTCAAGGCGAGAAGTCGTCGATAGGAATCGAGCCGCTCGAGGTCATCCACATGCAGCATGCGTCCACATGCTCGACGAAGGCTCTCCTCCTGCGGACCGGGAGGTTGAATCTGGAGGCCGGCGGCCTGGCGGAGGTCGGTCCAACTCCTATTGCCCGCGTAGACATCCTGCAGCTCCAACCCAGTCTCGTCGATATAGTGACCCAGCATCACGTCGCGGCCGCCGGCCGACAGGTGCCGTAGCTCTTCGACCTTTACCGTCCACCGGGAAGGAATGGCCTCGCGAATGTTCCGAAGAACAGTATCGGCGGCCACGGGGTCGAGCTCCATGTGACAGCCCGCGGGTAGAAACGGAAAATCATCCGCGATCTGGCGTTCGAGATCCTTGCGGCTACCTCCCAAGAGCGCCCGGAAGCGGCGGTCGAGACGAAACTCAATGTGGTGACGCCCAACGAAGTCGAGCACGGTGCAAGTGGTCTTGCCGTCCGTCTTGCGGAGACCTCGACCGAGCTGTCAGCGGACACGGCGACTGCCGCGATGCCGTTTTCTCGAAAGACTCGAGCCATGAACCGGGCATGCTCCACGCCGACGCAAAACCCCAAGGCTCACATCCCGGCAGGGTCCTCAACTCTGTCTCTCAGGCGGGCGAGCTCGATCTGTTCGAGCAGACGCTCCTGAAACGGCTCGAGCCGCGCCTCGATGGGACTGAGCAGCAACACCGGGCCCTGGCGACCCGTCTGCCCGAGCATGTTTGCGAACTCCTCGGGCTCGTACCCGCCAAAGTCGCCGCTGTTCCAGTAGCTCTCGAACACGGCGCCCACCTTGTCGATGACATCCGGATTTCGAGCCCCCGAGACTCGAACGTTCCACTCCAGCCCGGTCACTTGAGCCGAGTGAGTGAGGTTGGACGAGCCGATGTAGGCGGTTGAGTACCCGGACAAACGATGGAAGAGCCAAGCCTTGGCATGGAGCCTCGTCGTGCTGGTGTCATAGGAGATCCGCACCTGGGCGCCGATCGCCCGCAAGCTATCCAGCGCCTCGGCTTCCGTTGAACCCGTATAGGTCGTGGTCAGTACGCGCAGCGGCCGACCGCTCTCGCAGTGTGCACGGAGCGCAGCAAGAAGAGGCCTGATCCCGCTGCGGCGGATGAATGCCATGACGACGTCGATGCGGTCGGCCGAGGCGATCTCTGCCAGCAACTGGCTCCCCACCCTGGGCTCTCCCGGCGAGTTGGTAAGCAACGTCGTGTCCAGAAGCGGAATCAGCGGTTGCTGAATCTCCGCGACGCCGCCGTCCGGGCGATGACCCAGCACGGCCTGCAGAATCCTCCCGGGCTCTGTCGGAGCGTCGACTGAGAGCTCCGGGTTCGCCAAGACAACGACGATCTCATCAATCAGTCTCCTCGCCAAGCTCGACCCAATCGCAGCTCGATCCTCTGACCGGACCCCTTCGATTGTCGGCGCCGGTCAGAAACTGATCCACTTCAACGCGAATGTCAGACCCCCTGGCGACGTGACGTGCCAGGGGGTCGT
>JACQFU010000427.1 GCA_016199905.1 Candidatus Wallbacteria bacterium | reverse complement strand
GTCGAAGGCTCAGATTTGGGCTGACCTGAGCCTCAAGTGTTAGCTGCAGATCGGCGCATGGGAATCCAGGCTAGACAACGCCCCCGCCCGCCCGCTGAAGCGCTCCACCGTCCGACGCCTCCCGCCCGTCGTCTCCCTCACCGCCAGCGACTTCGAGCTCCTCGATCAGGTCGCCGCCTTCTACCACAAGAAGCTCCTCGAGAGCCCCCACGCCCTGGCCTACCTGGCCGCCCGAGGCCTGGGCGACTCCGAAACCCTCACCCACTTCCGCATCGGCTTCGTCGACCGCACCCTCGGCCTCACCGTCCCCGAGAGCAATCGCGAGGCCGGCGCTTCTGTCCGCGAACGCCTCAAGGCCCTCTCCATCCTCCGTACCAGCGGCCACGAATACTTCCGCGGCTGCTTCACCGTCCCCCTGGTCGACGACGAAGGTCGCACCGCCAGCTTCTACGGCCGCCGCCTCGCGCTGTCCCCCAAAGAGAAGGCCCGCATGGCCAATCCGAAGATCGCCGAAGCCGTCGCCGCTGCCGAAGCCGCCGGTGTCACCAGCCCCGATGATCCCCTCGCCCATCTCCCCCATCTCTACATGCCCGGCCAGCACCGCGTCGTCTTCAACGCCGCGGCTCTTTCGGCCACCGACGAGGTGATCCTCTGCGAGTGCCCCTTCGACGCCCTCACCTTCTGGGCCGCCGGCTTCAAGAACGTCATCAGCGCCTACGGCACCAACGGCTTCACCCAGATCCACCGCGAAGCCCTGCGGCGCCACGAGATCCGCCGCGTCCTGATCGCCTACGACAACGACGACGCCGGCAACCCCGCCGCCGACAAGCTTGCTCCCGAGCTCCTCGCCGCCGGTATCGAGTGCTTCCGCATCCGCCTGCCCCATGGGATGGACGTCAACGAGTACGCCTCCAAGCTCAAGCCCGCAGCCAAAACCCTCGGCATCGCCATCCGCGCCGCCGAGTGGATGGGCAAGGGCTCCGCTCCCGAGCACAGCTCCCGATCGAGTTCCCAGCTCCCGGGACCCTCTCCTTTCGCTGCCAGTGCGTCCGAGCCAGCCCCACGGCCCACGGTTCCGGCGCCGGATTCCGAGCTCCCGGGGCAGCTTTTGCTCTTCCAGGAGCCAGGCCAGGTCGCAGGGCCGGCCACGCCGCCACCGCAGCCCGCCACCCCTCCCGCCACGCCTCCCGAACCAGCACCGAAAGGGGAAGCCAGTTCGCCGCCTCGAGCGTCCGAGGAGTCAACGGCGCCATCGGAGCCGCTCACTCCAGAAGCCTCGACAGTCACGGTCCGCACCCCGCCTGCCGCCTCACCCGTGCCGCCCCCGCCGACGTCGCCCACCCTCACGATCGTCAGCGACAACGAAGTCACCCTCGCCCGCGCCGAACGCCGCTACCGCGTCCGTGGCCTCGCCGCCAACACCCGCCTCGACGCCCTCCGCGTCAACCTGCTGGCCGAGTCCCCGCTCGGCGTCCACGTCGACACTCTCGACCTCTTCCACGCCAAGGCCCGCGCCACCTTCGAGAGGCTCGCCTCCCTGGAACTCGGCTGCCCCGAAGCCTTCGTTCATGCCGACATCCTCGCCCTGCTGCGCGCCCTGGACGAGCTCCAGGACTCCGCACTCAAGAAGGCCCACCCGCCCAAGGAGCCCACGCCGGCCGTCAGCGATACCGACCGCGCCGACGCCCTGACCCTTCTGCGCGATCCCCAGCTCGTCCACCGCATCCTGGCCGACTTCGAGGCCGCCGGCGTCGTCGGCGAGAGAACCAACACCCTCGTCGGCTACCTCGCCGCCATCTCGAGAAAACTCGATCGTCCGCTGGCCCTGGTCGTCCAGTCCTCCTCCTCGGCCGGCAAGTCCACGCTCATGGACGCCATCTGCGACTTCGTCCCCGAAGAGGACCGCATCCAGTTCTCCGCCATGACCGGTCAGGCCCTCTTCTATATGGGCGAGACCAACCTCGCCCAGAAGGTGCTCGCCATCGTGGAAGAGGAAGGCGCCGAGCGCGCCAGCTACGCGCTCAAGCTCCTGCAGAGCGAGGGCCGCCTCACCATCGCCAGCACCGGGAAAGATCCGGCCACGGGAAAGCTCATCACCCACCAGTACTCGGTCGAAGGCCCCGTGATGATCTTCCTCACCACCACCTCCAGCGACCTCGATGACGAGCTCGCCAACCGCTGCCTGATCCTCTCCGTCAACGAGGAACGCTCCCAGACCCGCGCCATCCACGAACGCCAGCGCCACCGCCGAAACCTGGGCGGCCTGCTCGCCGACAACACCCGCGAGCACCTCCGCAAACTCCACCAGAACGCCCAGCGCTTGATCCGCCCGCTCCCCGTCATCAACCCCTTCGTCCACCTCCTCACCTTCGTCGACGACAAGACCCGCACCCGGCGCGACCACGAGAAGTACCTCACCCTCATCGACACCCTCGCGCTGCTCCACCAGCACCAGCGCCCGCTCAAGTCCGTCCTCCACCGTGGCGGGGCCCTCCAGTACATCGAGGTCACCTTGGACGACATTCGCCTGGCCAACCAGCTCGCCCATGAGGTGCTCGGCCGCTCGCTGGACGAGCTGCCCCCTCAGACCCGTCGGCTCCTTTCACACCTGGACGCCATGGTCACGCAAGAGTGCTCTCATTTGGAGTGCTCCCGCTCCGACTACCGCTTCACTCGCAAGCAGCTCCGCGACGTCACCGGCTGGACTGATTTCCAGGTGTGCACCCACCTCGACAAGCTCGTCAGCCTCGAGTACCTCCTCGTCCACCGCGGCATGCGGGGCTCCAGCTTCGTCTACGAGCTCCTCTACGACGGCGGCGGCTCCGACGGAAAGCCCTATCTCATGGGCCTCCTCGACGTCGACCGCCTCGCCGACACCCTGGCCCTGGAGCACCGGGGCGACACCGGGCACGAGTACGTTCCCAAGTTCGAGGGGTCAAAATCGGAGTTCGAGCCCCAAGGACTGCGGTTCGAGCCGGCTTCGAGCCCCCAACGAGCCCCGGATGTGCCCCCAGCGAGCCAAGCTGAAAAGTCCGAAAAACCGCATGAAACCAGCTCCTCTCAGGGCTCGAACCCCGAAAGCGTGAAAACCACGTATCCGGTGACAAAGCGCCGATCGTACTCACCGCCCGCTCGTACCCGTGGCGCCCCGCGCTCCGGCTCGGCCCCCGCCGCCGCCGCTGCCATCAGCGCAACAGCAGCAGCAGCCCACAAGACCCCGCCCCCCGGCGGTAACGGCCGCTCCCACCCCCGCCGGCGGCCCCAGGGACCGCCCGAGGAGACCTGAGCCATGGCCCAGCCAGACACCAAACGCCGCCGCCGCGCCTTGAAGCCAGGCGACCGCCTCGCCGCTTTCCCCGGCGATTCCGACGACCCCGCCGGCTTCCCTCGCCTCGTTGGCCTCTTCCTCGAGGCCATGGCCGTCAAGGGCTTCAGCCCCGGCACCCTCACCGGCCACCGCGCTCGCCTCGAACTGTTTTGCCGCTGGGCCGCCGAGCACGGCCTCTCGCGCCCCCGCGAGATCACCCGCCCCATCGTCGAACGCTACCAGCGCCACCTCTTCTACTACCGTAAGAAGAGCGGCCGCCCCCTGGCCTTCCCCACCCAGCAGCAACGCTTGATCAGCCTGCGCTCGCTCTTCCGGTGGCTGGCTCGCCAGAATCTGGTTCTCTACAACCCCGCCGCCGAGCTGGAGACCCCGCGCCTGCCCAGGAGCCTCCCCAAGCACGTGCTCACCGCCTCCGAAGTGGAGCAACTCCTTGTTGCGTTTCAGTCCCCCAGGCCCGCTCCGTTTCACGAATGCTGACACGAATTTCCTCTCCAGGATCGTTCCGTTCCGTGTGCGCCTCTGGGTGGGAACGGGGAACGATGGAACGATAGCGCGTCCCTTCGGATGTGAGGCGGGGTTGTAGCTGATTGGAAGTGGTTTGCTCGCTGTCGCTCGCTATTGATCCGCCCGCTTTGCGGGCTCAGTCGGTTTGCCGCTTTTGGGGATCATCCAGCAGAGGGGAAGAACAAACGGGGCAGTTGCCTGCCCCGTCTGCTGGACTTACCCACCTGGTCGGCGCTCAGGTCGCTCCGCAGCGTTGCCCTATCCTCCGACCGGGTCTTGTGTCGTGGCGGTGGTTACTCAGTCGCGGTGATCGGCAAGGTGGCCTGGCCGTCGTCGCGAACTCGTAACCAACCGCCACGCGGGCCGTCTCGTGAGACGAGCCCTTGCTTTTCGAGATCGTGAAGAGCGCGCACCAGGCGCTGCTTCTGCACGTTGATTGTGGTTCGCAGAGCTTCAGTTCCGAGCGGGCCGTTGCTCGAGTCAGCGAGCGCCTCGAGCACGGTCTGCTCGAGCGTGCGTGGCAGCTTCCTGGACGGCCTGGGCCCGCCTTCGACGATCTCCAGATGGGTGCGGGAGCCGTCGGCTCGCGAGACCAGCGCCAGAGTGATTGGCTCCGGAGAGGGTGCCGAGCGATGCTCGACAGTGAGAACGAGTTGGCCTTCGGCGGTGCGGGCAACGTGGGCCGTCACGTCTGTCCAGGCATACAGATCGCTCGAGCCCCTGAGCGCTTCGCCCGGACTGGCTGCGGTGCGTTTTCGGGTATGGTGAACGAGCACGATGGCCACGTCGAATCGTCGCTGCAACTCGCGCAACTCACTCAACAATCCCGACATCTCTGAGGCGTTGTTTTCATCCAGACGATGCAATCTCACCAGTGGATCGAGGACGAGAAGTTGCGGGCGCAAGCGTTGGAGCGTCACGGCGAGGCGAGAGCAATCGGCGGCGGAATCGAGTCGCAGGCTGGGCGAGGTGATGACATGCAGCTCCAGGCTGGCCAGCTCGATTCCACGCGCCTCACAGATGGAGGTCAGTCGGGCCCGCACCATCGGCAAGGAGTCCTCGGCCAGGTAGATCAGTGCCGTTCCGGGCTTGTCCACGCTGAAGCGGGAGAGACACGGCCGGCCCGAAGCCACGGCAACGGCCAGCTCCAGGCCCAGCCACGATTTGCATGACTTGGGATGCCCGCCCAGGATGCCGACGGCGCCCTGGCCCCAGAGCTCGGTCACCAGCCAGTGCTGCTCGGGCGCCTCGGGGGCGAGCTGGCTGGCTCTCACGGTTGGGAGCGCCTCGTGGCCACGCTCGACGGTCAGGCCCATAGCAGGCTCCGTGCCGTAGCGACGTGGTTGGAGTCCGCGGTCTTGGCTCCGTCGGCGTAGGCCAGCTGCAGACTCTTCAAGGTCAGGGCATCGGTGGCTCTCAGGTTGCCGCGGGCGATCTCGACGATCGCTTCCACCGCCTGCGCATCCAGCGGCAGGGCCTTGGCCCCGGCGATGGTGGCCCGATGCTTCAGGTAGCTGGCTACTTCGGTCTTCGACAGGGGCACGAGCGTGGCGATGTGGGAGAGACGTCGTGCAACATCCTCGAGTTCGTCCTTGCGCAAAAGCTCCCGCAGCTTCGGCTGGCCGGCCAGCACGATGCTGACGACCAGACGGCTGTCCATCTCGAAGTTAGTCAACACACGCAGCATCGAGAGCACGTCGGGCCTGAGCTCGTGGGCCTCGTCGATCACCAGGACAGGCCTACGGCTCTCGATATCGAGCGAGCTTCTGCAGCCCTCTTGCAACCGACGCACCAGCATCGGGTAGGAGCCGGCGGGCTCCAGTCCCAGAGCCGTCGCGATCTCACGAGCCATCTCGCGGCGCGACAGGTTGGTGATCATGAGGTAGCTCACGCGATAGCGCGCCTCGGGCAATCTCGAAAGGAGCCGCCGCAAGACCGAGCTCTTGCCGGTGCCGGCCGGAGCGATGAGCGCTGCTGACATGCGATTTTCGACCGCCTCGAGCAACGCATCGGCGGCCGCATCGAACTGGGGCTGACTGAAATGCTGGATGACCGTCAGCTCGCGGGTAAAGGGGAGAGACTGGAAGCCGAAGTGACTGAGAATATCTTTCATCGGGAGGGCCGTCCTTTGCGCGTCACAGGGTCGAGGAATCCGCCGTCGGCATCGACGACGGGAGCAAAACTCTTGTTGAAGGCCAACTCGGCGGCACCGGGAGGAGCCGGATCCTGAGACTCTAAAATCGTCTTCTGGTCCGAGCCTCGGCGCTCGCGAGCATTTCTGGCCAGATCCACGGGGAAGAGTTCGATGGCACGGCCGCGATCGATGAAGAACACGCGGTCATCGAGCAATTTCTGCTCGAGCACCACGTGACGGCCGGCGTGTCCCCTGGGGATCTCGTAGGCGAGGTCCCCGATGTCGACGATGTGGTCGGGCGACACCCGTCGCTTGAGGTGAACCGAGAACTTCTCGTCGAGGCGGGCTCGATCCTCGGGCCAGCGAAAGGGTTTCTCGTCGGAGCGAAAGCGTTCCCATGGCGTATTGCCGGCGAGGCTCTCGTGGGGCAGATGGTTATAAACTTCGCGGAGGTAGTGGGTGAGGCGAAGGGTCAGGCTCTCGCAGCTCGGATCGATCTCGGGGCGGCCGGCCAGTTGCCGCAGTACGGCTGCCTTGGCGGTCTGGTTGAAGCGCTCGATCTTGCCGTGCCCCTCCGGATAGGCGGCCGTGCCATGGATCAAGGGAAGATCCAGCCGAGCGAAGACACCCAGCGTTGCTTCCGAGATGAAGCCCGGGCCATTGTCGACGAAGACCGTGTCGGGAAAGCCGTACTGGCAGACGAGCGCATGAAAGCTCTTCAAGAAGACGCCGGTATCCTCGGAGGGGGCCACACACACGGACAGCCCCAGCCGGGTGGCGTCATCGATAAAGAAGAGCGCGACGCGCTTCAGACGCGACGCTCCCGCGCGGAAGTGCTTGCCGTCGGCCAGCACCATCTGCAGCCGATGCGGGTAAGCAAACCGGCGACTATCGCGCTCGGCGGCCTGCTGCACGCGAGCCGCCGAGATGCCCTGCCGTAACAGGAAGCGATAGGCCGAGGTGCGGCTCACGGGGGTGACGGCCGAAACGACACCTTTCTGGCGGGCCCGAAGGATGAGCTCCGGGATCGAGCTGCGACGATCGCGAAGCTTCTCGGCGCTCAGGAAAGCCATCAGTGCCGCCGAGAGCGCCCTGGAGTCTGCGATACGCGGGTGAGGGCACCGACCAAAACTGGCCCGACTTTCCGCACACTTGCCTCAGGGCGGGGTTCATACTTTGTCAGCACCACGGCCTGCGACTATCCACGCTGTCATTGATGTCTGCGTATTTCTGC
>JACQFU010000426.1 GCA_016199905.1 Candidatus Wallbacteria bacterium | reverse complement strand
GATTGGGCGATGCGCTGGGCCGCGCTCGGCGTCGACTACGAAATGTCGGGCAAGGACCTGATCGAATCGGTCCGCCTCTCGAGCCAGATTTGCCGCATCCTCGGCGCGCGGCCGCCCGAGGGCTTCACCTACGAGCTCTTCCTCGACGAGAAGGGCGAGAAAATCTCGAAGTCCAAGGGCAACGGGCTCGCGGTCGAGGATTGGCTGAAATATGCGCCGCCCGAATCGCTCTCGCTCTTCATGTATCAGCAGCCGCGCCGCGCGAAGCGGCTCTTCTTCGACGCGATCCCGAAAACCGTCGACGAATATCTCGGCTATCTCGATGCGTTCGCGAAGGAAGAGCCGGCGCAGCGGCGCGAGAATCCGGCCTGGTGAGCCTGGACTTCGATCTGGAGACGGGCCCGGGTCGTCCCTCGTCGCTGCGACTGTTCGCCGAGCCGTCTTTCGTGCGCGAGCTGGCCTGCCTCGTGAGGCCGCCGCGCCTGGCGCAGCCCGCGACGCCTCAACCGCCGCAGCCGGTCCGCTGCGAGCAGTCCACGGCACATGCCGCCGTCCCCGATCGGCCGATCCGCCTCTTTGCCGGGATCGGCTCCAGCGTGATGCCGGCCAGCGAGATGCTCGCGCTCGAGGCCGGACAGGTGATCCGGCTCGACCGGCTGGCAGGCGAGCTGGCAACTCTTTCGATCGACGGCCAGCATCTCGCGACCGGCGAGGTGGTCAACCGTGGGGAACGAGGCGGATATCCTACCCATGTGGCGAGTCTTCGCCGCGCTGGCCGGCGTCGTGGCAGCTGTCCCGATGGCCGGACTCTGGCTGCGAGCGCGCCGCAGCGCAGGCACGGCCGCGGCCCGGATGCGGCTGACCGGATCGCTGCCGCTCTCCACGGGTGTCCGCCTCGTGACCGTCGAGGTCGACGGCCGCGAGTACCTGCTCGGCGTCGGCCAGGCCGGAGTGCAGCTCGTCGATCGCCTCCAGGCCGTTGACGCGGCCTCCCGGCCGCAGCTTGCCGTCCTGCCTCGAGTTGAAGGAGATGCCAGATCGTGAGCGTCGCGAGCTTCGCCGCCCCCACCTTCGAGGGGCTCCGGGCGCTCGCCGGCTCGATGGACGGCCAGCAGCTCTGGATGGCCGTCGCCGTCACCGGGTTCGTCTTCTCGGCCTTGCCGGCGATGCTGGCTCTTCTCACCAGCTTCACCCGCATCCTGCTGGTGCTGACATTCCTGAGACAGGCGCTGGGCATTTCCGAGGCGCCGCCGGATCGCATCCTCACGGCCCTGGCGCTTTTCCTCACCCTCTACACGATGGCGCCGGTCACGGCGGAGATCCACGAGAAAGCCCTCCAGCCCTACCTTGCCGGCAAACTCGACGCGGTCTCGGCGGCCGCCCAGGCGCTCGCTCCCCTGCGTGCTTTCATGCTGCGCCAGACCCGCTCGACCGACCTGATGCTCTTCACGAGCCTGGCAGGCGGCCCGCGTCCCAGATCCTCCGATGACGTCAGTTTCTCGGCTCTGGTGCCCGCCTTCGTCGTCTCCGAGCTGAAGACGGCGTTCCAGATCGGAATCGCCATCTTCCTTCCCTTCCTCGTCATCGACCTGGTGGTCGCCACGACGATCACTTCCCTCGGCCTCGCCGGGGTCAATCCGGCCTCCATGGCCATCCCCTTCAAGCTCCTGCTCTTCGTGCTGGCCGACGGCTGGCACCTGGTCGTCGCCTCCCTGGTGAAGTCGATCCGCGTCTGAGGGGCAGCCTCCGCCCTCGCGCGCAACCCTTCGGAGGACCTCATGGACGAGTTCGCAATTCTGGATCTGCTGGGCAAGAACCTCGAGCTGGCGTTCACCCTGGCGCTGCCCCTGGCCGGGACCGCCCTGCTGGTCGGCATCGTCGCCTCCCTGTTGCAAACGGTCACGTCGGTCCACGAGCCGAATCTCGCCTTCCTTCCCAAGCTGGTCGCAGTCGCCCTGGTCGCCTGCGCCACGGGCCCGACGCTGGTCGCCCAGCTGGTTCGCCACACGGTCGACCTTCTCTCCGATTTCTCCCGGTTCATCCACTGACGCAACCGAGTCCTTTCACACTATCGACATGCCTCGAATCGACCTGCTTGCGGCCCTCGTCGCCTCGCCCGGCGCCCAGACCTGGATGGTCTCGTGCTGCCGCGCGGCGGGAGCGTTCGCGATCGCCGCGCCGCCGCTCGGAGGCGCCCTTCCGTCGAGCGTGCGCGCCACGCTCGTGCTGGCCGTCGCCCCCGCGCTGGCCGCCGGCCGCGAACCTTCCGCCGTCGCCTCCACCGCGGGCGGGCTCGCGCTCGCCGCGGCCATCGAGGTGCTGCTTGGGCTGCTCATCGGCCTGCCCGTGCGCCTCGCTATCGAAGCGCTCCGCCACGCCGGAGAGCTGCACGCCGTGTCGGCGCTTGCTGCCCCTTCCGGCTCGCGCTCCCTCCTCGACGCCGACCGCCAAAGCGTGACTGCCCACGCGGCCGTGCTCGCAGGCATCGCGGTCGCCCTGGCGCTGGGCGCCGACCGCGCCGTGCTCCAAACGCTCGGCCAAAGTTTCCGGCTCCTGCCCGCCGGGCACTTGCCCTCGGCCGCCGCGATGCTCCGCGCCGTCGAGGCCCTCGGCAGCCACTACTTCCAGGTCGTCGCCTGCGCCGTCCTTCCCGTCTTCGGGATGACGCTCGCCGCCGACGCGACGCTGGCGCTCGTCGCACGAGCCTCCGGACTGGAAGCATCCAACGACACCTTCAGGGCCGCCAGGGCGCTGCTGATGATCGCCGTCCTGGGCGCGGCCGTGCCGCTGGCCTATGCGCCCGCCGCCGCCGGCGCGCTCGCAGCCGGCCCCGCGGCGTGCGCCGGTAGGAGCGTGGCGCCGTGATCGACCTCCGGTCACTCACCGACTCCGACAAGACCGAGGAGCCCACGCAGCGGCGCCTGAGCAAGGCTGCCGCGGAGGGTCGCCAGGCCGATGCCGGTTCCCTGGCTCGCCCCGTCTCCTTCCTCGCAGCTCTGGCCGCGCTCGCCGTCACGACCCCCCCGGCCTTCGCCGGACTGTGCTCGGCGAGCCACGGCTGGCTTGCCTCCGCGGCCTCCGGCGGGCTGCCCGACGCCTCCTGCATCCCGGCCGCTCTCGCGTCGGCCTTGCTTCCGGTGGCGGCCGCCGGTTTCGCCGCGAGCGCAGCGACGCGCCTGGCCTTCGGCTCTCAACTTTTCGTCGGCTCGAGGTTGTCGCCCGACACCGCACGGCTGGGTGGTCCCGCCGCCGGCCAATGGTCGCCGATCAACCTCGCCGTCAACCTGCTCTGGACAGCGCTGAAGCTGTCGGTGCTGGCCGCCGTGGCCCGGCTCACGTGGCTGGCTGCCGCGGCGGACGCCACGCCGATGGGCGTGCTCGCACGGTGCCGCGGCGCGATGCTCTCCATCGCCGCCGCTTGGTTGGTCCTGGGAGGGCTGGAGTTCCTCGTGGAAAGAGCCTCCTTCCTGGCGTCCCTGCGGATGACGCGCGTCGAAGCGGACGACGACTCGAAGATGGCCGAGGGCGATCCGCAAGTGAAGGCCCGCGTGCTCGAGGCGGTCGAACGCCGGCTGAGGAAACCTCCAAGTCGTTCGGCCGGCGCGGCAGGGAAGGCCGTGGCCGGCAGCTCAGAGGACTGATCGCCGGGAAATCGCACAGCGTGTCATCCATTCGCGGACGGGAGCGAGACAATCGCCCCGAGCACAATCGCCGGGGAGGCATCAGGTGGGAAACCATTCGAACGAGGGCGCGAGCGCCCTCCAGAAGCAAGCAGAGCTCTTCATTCCTCTGGCCTTGCTTGGCATCATCTTCGTCCTGGTCGTTCCAATCCCAGCCAAGTTGCTCGACGTGCTGCTGGTGCTGAACCTGGCGCTGGCGATCACGACGATGCTGCTGGTCAGCTCGATCCGGCGGACGCTCGACCTGTCCTGTTTTCCGTCGCTCGTGCTGGTGCTGACCTTCCTGCGGCTCAGCCTCAACGTGGCGTCGACCCGGCTGATCCTGACCCAGGGCACCGAGTTCGAAGGCATCATCATCCGAGCGTTCGGAGGCTTCGTCGTCGGCGGCAGCCTGGCCGTCGGTCTGGTGCTCTTTTGCATCCTGGTCACGATCAACTATCTCGTCATCTCGAAGGGCTCCGAGCGCGTCGCCGAAGTGGCCGCACGGTTCTCGTTGGACGGCCTGGCGCACAAGTTGATGGCGATCCAGTCGCAGTTCGAGAACCACCAGATCAGCGCCGCCGAGGCCGAACAGCGGGCCGACATGGTCCACCGTGAGGCCGACTTCTACGGCCACATGGATGGCGCTTCGCGATGGGTGAAGAACGAGACCATCGCCAGCATCTGCATCTTCATGATTAACCTGGGCGCGGGGCTGGTTTTCGGATGGTCCGCGGGGACGGCCGAATGGACGACGGTTGCGTCGGCCTACGCGCTGCTCTCCGTAGGCGACGGCCTGGGGACGCTTGTGCCGGCGCTGCTCATCCGCTTTGCGACCGGCCTGCTCATCACGAAGAGCTCCAGCGGCCAGAGCGTCACGGCCGAGACCGTGGGCCAGCTCTGTTCGAGCTCCCGGCCGATGGCCGGAGCAGCGGCGGTGGTCGGTGTGCTGCTGGCTGTTTGCGGTGTCTCCGCGGGCGTCTCCGGGCTTCCGCTCGTGGCCCTCGCAGGCATTCTTGGCTGGGCCTCCTGGCGCGGGATGTCGAACCGGGCGGCGGCGCCGAAACCCGCGCCCGGATGCCCGATGCGCGACCTGGGATTCCGCCCTCTGGAGTTGCGCCTGTCGGCGGACGCCTTCGTGGCGTTGGCGGATCGAGGTCTGAGACTGGAGCTGGAGCTGGATCGGGCGCGCTGCCAGATCCGCCAGGAGTTGGGATTCCAGGTGCCCCCGGTGTCCGTCTCGGTCGATGAGACGCTGCCGCGCCTGGGCTACGCGCTCGACCTGCGCGGCCAGCAGGTGGCCGAAGGACGCCTCACGCCCGGCGGCGATCCGGCCGAGCCCGTCGAGGGCCGGTTGGCCGCCTTCGTAGCCAAAAAGGTCCGCGCGTGTGCCGACGAACTGTTCGGCCGCCAGGAGCTGGACGACCTGCTGCGCGAGATGCGCCGTGTGGCTCCGGCCCTGGTCGAGGCGGTCGACGCGATCGATCGCGGCGCGATGCTCGCAGTGCTCAAGGGCTTGCTGGCCGAAGGCGTCGGCATCCGGGACGCGACGGGAATTTTCGAGGCAGTCGCCAGCGCCAAGGAGCTCTCCAAGCAGCCCGCGCTGCTCACCGAGTGCGTCCGGACGGCGCTGGCGCGGCAGGTGTCCGGTGGCCTCCGCAACAGCGAGGGTGACTTGCCGGTGATGACGCTCTCGGAGGACCTGGAGCGCGAGCTGGAGGCCGCCTATCTGCCGCAGGAGGACTTCCTGGCAATTCCACCTCAACGGCTCCAGTCACTCCTCGGCCTGCTCACCGAGAGCTGCGATGCGTTCGAAACCGAGGGGCTGCGGCCGGTGCTGCTCACGAAGCCGGCCCTGAGGCGGCACCTGCGGACCACTTTCGGCCACTGGCTGCCCCAGCTCTCGGTGCTCTCCCGGCGGGAGATCTCGAGAGAGATTCGCCCGCAGTTCGTTCGCAGGATCTCGGACTGCCCGGTTGCCTCTTCGGCACTGGCATGATGGGTTCCGATAGAACAAATGTGATGTGCATTCGCGATTTCTTGTGCTATGATGCCCGCAACTCCGTCGAATGATCACCGGTTTCGGGGCCCTCTGGGAACTGCCAATCCGATGAGAGACCAGGCTGTGAAACTCCGCGAGCTGGCTCGCCAGCCCTCGCGGGCGGCAGTGGCCGGCCTGCCAGGGATGGCGCGCAGCCCCCGCGTCATCGCGTTGACCAGCGGCAAGGGCGGAGTCGGCAAGACCAACCTCACGATCAACCTGGCGCTTTCGCTGGCCCAGCGGGGCAAGCGAGTGCTGGTGATGGACGCCGACCTGGGCTTGGCCAACGTGACGGTGGCGCTCGGACTGCACGCGCCTTACAGCGTGATGGATGTCCTCTCGGGCGCTCGCAGCCTGGCCGAAGTCATGCTCGAGGGGCCGGAGGGAATCCGCATCATTCCTGGCGGTAACGGCGTCGCCGAATTGGCCGATCTGGGCGACGCGGCGCGCGAGCGGTTGCTCGGCGCTTTCCAGCGAGCGGCCCTGGACGCAGACTTCGTTCTCATCGATACGGCGGCCGGCATCAGCAAGAACGTGCTCAGCTTCGCTTTGGCCGCCGACACGGTGCTGGTCGTGACGGTTCCGGAGCCGCCGGCGATGGCGGACGCCTATGGGATTATCAAGGCCCTCTACGCCTCCAATCCGGGCGTCGACGTCCGGCTCGTCGTCAATCGCGTGCGGCGCGACTACGAGGCGAAGGCCGTCCACGACAAGCTCGGCCTCGTAGTGAAGCGCTTTCTCTCGGCCAATTTGCAGTGCCTGGGCGCTATCCGCGAAGACACGGCCGTCAGCAACGCCGTGCGCGAACAGAAGGCGCTGGTGCTCTGCTACCCGGACTCCAACGCCGCCGCGGGAGTTCGCGAAATCTGCGCCAAGCTGCTTCAAGGACAGGATGCCGGTCGCGGCGGGCTGCGAGGTTTCCTCGAACGGCTGGCCGGCTGGTTCCACTGAGCCAGCCGCCTGGAGTCGCCGGTCCGGGGGGCCGCCGCCAGGCATGACGTACTGTCAAGAATCGTACGGATCCATCCAAAGTACTCGAACGCTCCACTGGCACCGGTGACACGCCTATGACCCTTCCGAGCCGCAACTCGCCACTCCCCGAGCCGATGATCGTGCCCCGCCGCCGTGACCCGGGTCCGCAGTTGCGGGCACTCCCCGGGGTGCAGCCGCGCCGCGGAGGCATGGAGAACTTCCCGCCGCCGGCCCTGCGTTCCGCCCCGCTGCCCCAGCCCCCCGTGGCTCCGGCGCCGATGCAGCGCGCGCGTGTCATCACCGTGACCAGCGGCAAGGGCGGCGTCGGCAAGAGCAGTCTGGTCGCCAACCTGGCCGTCGCGATGACTCGCCTGGGCAAGTCGGTCCTGGCCTTCGACGCCGACCTGGGAATGGCCAACCTCGACGTGCTGTTCGGCGTTCGCCCCCAGTACACGCTCTATCACGTGCTGAAGGGCAAGCGCGACCTGCCGGGAATCCTGGTGGGAGGGCCTCCGGGCGTCAAGTTCATCGCGGGCGGCAGCGGTATGGCCGAGCTGGCCGATCTCGATCCCGCCACGATGGAAACGCTTCTGGCCAGTCTGCGCCGCCTCGAAACCTACAGCGACGTGCTGCTCATCGACACCGGAGCCGGCCTGTCGCGCAACGTGCTCAGCTTCGTACGCGCTGCCGACGAAGTGCTGCTCGTCACGACGCCCGAGCCCACCGCAATGGCCGACGCTTATGGCGTCCTGAAAACCCTGGCGCTCGAGGGGCCCCAGGTCCCACGCACGTCCCTGGTCGTCAACAAGGTGCGCGACCCCGAGGAGGGGCTGCTGGTCGCCCGCCGCTTCATCAAGGTGGCGCGCGAGCACCTGCAGCTCAAGGTCGACTACGCCGGCTTCGTCCTGGAGGACGAGAACGTGAGCTTGAGCGTCCGCCGGCAGAAGCCGGTCGTGATGCTCTACCCCAACTCCTACGCCTCGGTCTGCATCAACAACATCGTCGCGGGCCTGTTCGATTCGCCTCCTCCTGAAATCCCTGCCAACCGGCCGGGGTTCATCGAGAGGCTCGCCGGACTGTTCCGCAGGGCCTGACAGAGGATCGCGATAGCCGCAGGGAGAACGACTGCCATGCTGATCCGAAAAGTCACCGCCCCCACGCGCCAGGAGGCCTACGACAAGCTCCGCAAGGAACTGGGCCCCGATGTCGAGGTCGTCCACGTCGCCGCTCACAAACGCGGCGGCATTTTCGGCCGCTGGTTCTGCAAGGAGTGGATCGAAATCGTCGGCGTCCGCACCGATCGCTCCGGGGGGGACGCCAAGTCCCATCCCACGGTCCAGGCCGCCGTCAAGCTCACCAGCGCTGGCTTGGCCGAGATCTCCTCGAGCG
>JACQFU010000407.1 GCA_016199905.1 Candidatus Wallbacteria bacterium | reverse complement strand
GCTCTGGGCCTTTGTCGAGCAATTCGAGCTGTACCGGCGGCTCGTGGCGCTGCGCGAAGACCTGGCCGTGCTGCGGCAGGTCGCCGAGGACGACCGCCGGCACGGGCGGGAGTATGAGGAGGCCGAGCGCGATCCGGCCCGGGCCTCGACGGTTTTCGAGCCGGCACGCCTGGCCTACGAGCGTAGCCTTCGATCCCTGGCGGGGATGGCGCGCGCTCACGGCGTCCGGGCGGCGTTCTGCACCTACACGACCCTGCTTTGCCTGAACATGACTGAAGAGCAGAAGCGCAAGAGCGTCCAGGTGCTGAGGCTAGTGCCCGGGTACACGCTGCGCGGAGTGCTGGCGGGAATCGACGCGTTCAACGAGACGATGCGCGAGCAGGCGCGCGCGCAGGACGTTCTGCTGGTGGATGCCGCGAAGGACTTTCCAAAGGACCTGGAGCATTTCGTGGAACACGTCCACCACACCGACAAGGGCGCGGCCTTGCTGGCTTCCCGCGTCGCCCGGGTGTTGCTTGAGGCCGGGTGGCTGGACGCCCGGGGGCCGGTGCGGTCACACTGAGGTCGTTGAAGTCGACGAGAGCTGACGCATGGGCGAATTCCTGAAAGAGTTCTTCGCTTTCCTGAAGAACGAAAAGAAGTGGTGGCTGGCGCCGCTCGTGGTGGTGCTGGTCCTGGCGGTCGCGTTCCTGGCGCTGACGCAATCCGGCGCGCAGGCACCGCTCTTCTATCCGAGGCAGTAGGCGCAGCGGGCGATGTGTTTCAGGTCGAGCCGCTCGTCGTGGACGTGGTCGGCCCCGTGCTTCCGCCCGACCCCAGTCCTAGCATCCCCTCTACCTTCTTGAGGCCCTCCGAGACCTTCTTCTGAAGCTCCAGCACCTTGGCCATCGCCTGGTCGCCCGATTCGTGCTGGCCGCCGCGCGGTTTCAACAGAAGGTTGTCCGGGATCTGGAAGTTAGACCACATTTCGTCGTCCGTACTCCACCAGTTCTTGTCGGGGCCCGCCGAGCAGACGATGAAGTCGTCGCCTCCGGCGGGGAAGATCAAGCCCCGCCACTTCTCGATCTCCAGGTAGTACCCGGTGCCCCACATGTCCTTGCGGACGTCGCGCGTGCCGCCGGCTGTGATGTTCTTCACCAGGAAGGCGGGCAGCTCGTTGTTCGTGAGCTTCCGGCCCGTGCTGATGTTGGACATCATGATCGACTTCCCGATCTGGTTCATCGTCATCTTCTCGGTGGCGACTTGCGCCATCCGGACGATGATGTCGAAGAGGTCCTTGCCGGCCGTCGTCGCACCCACGCCGAGGCTGATCATCATGAATAGAGCTAAGACTTGCGTCATCGAATCACTCCGCGGTCAGGCGCGGACCTCCCAGCTGGCGGCTTCCTGCCGCTTCGCGATCGCTTCGAGACTCTCGAACCCGGCGAACCAGTTGCCCACGGCCGACCTCAGCTCCTGGACCGCCAGCCAGCCGACGGACACGGGTTCCGAGGCGACGACGTCGAACGGCACTTCCCGAGACGCCACCATGGCTTCCCGGCCAAAGGCGTCTCCAGGTCCCAGCAACGCGCCGCCCACGTCCAGTCGCCCTTCCTTCACCAGCAGCAGGCGGTCGGCGCGACCGCCCTTCGTCAGCAGCGGCTGCCCGGGTGCGTAACGCTCGTGCCGGATGGCGCCGGCCAGGCGCGACAGGATCGCAGATGGCAGCGTCGAGAACAGCTGGATCCGCAGCAGGAACTCTCCGTGCCGGATCAGGTTGGTCACGTTCTCCCGATCCGCGATGAACTGTTCGAAGTCGGCCTTCACCAAAGACACCAGCCCCGTCGACTCCTCGGCCACGACCGACGCCGCGCGTACACCGGCACCCAGCAACGCCAGCTCGCCGAAACAGTCGCCAGGCCCGAGGCGCGCCAGCGTGGACTTGAAGCCCAGGCCGTCCTCCTGGAGGACCACGAGCTTCCCATCATTGACGATGTAGAAGCGGTCGCCGGTCTCGCCTTGCTTCACCACGTGCTCGCCGGCCTCGAAGCGCTCGCGTCTCAGCACGCGCACCATCTCTTCGAGCTGCCTGGGCGCCAGTTCGCGGAACAACGGCAGCCGGCTCACCTGTTCCAGAAGCGCCGCTCCCGTCGAGGCCGTCTTCGTCGTCTGGAGCAAGTGGCGATGGACGATCTCCCATTCCAACCAGTAGAGACCCTCGCAAGAGACGACCGCAGCCCGTTCGAAGAACTGGCGGCCGGCGCTGCCAACGAGCTCCCGTTCCAGGATCGCCATGGCCGCCACCAGCGAGCGCGCCAGCCACTCGAACTCCGGAAGCAGCATTTGGGACGGCGTCAGCTCGCCCTTTTCGAAGGCGAATCCGAAACCCGGCTCCTCGGGCGACAGCGCTCCAGCCTTCTGGGTGAGCTTCGCGGCCCGGTCCTCGCCGAGGAAATAGGCGGCGATTGCCGCGATGCTGGAAAGAACGTGGGCGCTGCCGTCCCAAAGCACTTCGAGATCGGTGCCGCCCGCGCGCTGGCCGACCGACCGCTTGCGCAGCGGCATCGGGATGGCGAACATCGCCCTGGAAGCGAGCAGCCCCGCTGCCACGCCCGCCAGACCCGCGACGTAGAGCTTCAGGCCCAAGCCCGGATGAAGCACCGAGGCGGCCAGCAGCGCCGCGCCGAGAGCAAACGGGCGCCAGAAATTCTTCATCGGGGTGCCCCGGCGATCGACCAGCATCGCGAGCGCTCCGGCGGGGAAGAGTCCGGCCGCAAGAGCGGCGATCGCCCCCCGCGCCGCGTTGGCATCGAGCGACGGCGCGTGGGCCAAGGCGATGAGAATGATCGCGGCCACAGCCAGGAATCTGGGCAGATGGAAAACCGACTTGCTCGCCTCCCACACCGCAGCAATCCCAGCGCCGGCGTAGCCGGCCAGGGCCGAGGCAGCCAGAAACCACACAACCGACTTTGGAATAAGACTCGAATCGAAGCTGCCGAGCAACTCGAGGGCTCGAGGCGCCCAGGCAAGCGAGCCGGCTATCAACCCGACCCACAGAATCGCATAGCCCGCGCCAAGCCGGGAGCCCGGGATCGCCCGAAACTGCTGCCAGAGCAGCACGGGCACGCCGGCGGCCAGTATGAAAAACCCGGCGACGAGCGGGCCCGTGGGCGCAACAAGAAGGAGACCGGCGGCCGCCAGCCCGAGCGGGAACATCCAGCGCGCAACCGGCTCGCCGCGCAAGCCGGATGCGGCCAGGAGTCTCACGGGCGTCAGCACGAGCTGCGCCAACGCGAAGGCGAGACCGCCCACTGCGCCCAGCAGCAGCGCGATGCAGAGCGCCATCGTCACCGGCGAGCCGCCCTGCCCTATCGCGGATCCAATTCCCGCCAGACTTCCCTTGGCGATCACGGTGCCGAAGTTGAGCGCGGCCGCGGCCCCGACCATCGAGGCGCAGCCGATGGGCAGCAGCCGGCGCTCTTCCGGGTAGAGCGGCTCCCCCGAGGTCAGTCGCGGCAGGAAGCGCTTGTAGAGGAACGAGCAGGTACGATCCCACACCTGCGGATCGCCGCTCCACGCCACGAGCAGGGCCGAGCCGTCCGCATCGAAGATGGGCGCCAGGTCGAGCACCAGCAGGATCGTCGACACGCACACGAGCTGACCCCAGAGCGGACCTCCGTCCGTCATCCAGACGGCCGCCGCCAGACCACCGAGGAGCACGTGCGCGCCGATTCCCCACAACGCCGGGAGCCTGTGCTCCACCGGAGACACCGTGGGCGGCACGACTCTCGGAGCCGGAATCCCCCAACTCCATCCGATCCCGATGTGCTCCAGGGGACGGCCGTTGGCCAGGTAACCCAGCGCCCGTGCGGCCTCCGCGACGGCGAGCACCAGCAGGAGGGCCACCGCGAGCATCGTGGGATCGGCGGCCGGCGGCATCAGAGTCAGGCCCTGCAGCAGCGCCGCCGTTGCGATCAGGACCAGCCCCAGCAGCGGCGCCGCGACGAACAACAGCGTCCCAGCGACCTTCAGCGGCCTGGCCAGGCCCGGAAATGCGATGGGCCCCGCAAGCCTGACGAGAAGCTTGGCGGACCTGCTCGCTCCGGCCGACCAGCTCCCTTCCAGCAGACGGCCTCGCGCAAACCCGGCGAGCGTGGAGCCAATCCATTCCAGGCTCGCCGGCGGCGACCATGTGAGCCCGG